>JAJOLH010000019.1:0-5969 GCA_021129415.1 Candidatus Altimarinota bacterium
AGAAAAACTTTGAGATTAATTTTCCATTATTGATCTCACGGCTGCTAGAGTTTCTTCTCTAAATTCAACTATTTGAAACTCAAGTGCTCACTTTTGAACAAAGTCCTTCCCTTGTGGAAAATATTTTTTATTAAAATCAGCTAACAAGTTAACTAAATATCACCTGTCAGGAAGCTCTTTCACAACCTCATGCTTTATTTCAGAAAAATCGTATTCAAAATCAGATGCAGTATGGGGATGTAATATTTTTAAAAGCGTCTGAACAATATCTTCTAATTCTACTCAATTTTTTGACAAAAAGGATCTTATCCCCGGTTTATTGGCCATAGGTTCTATATAATCTCTATATGAGGTAAATCTATCACATATCGCTTGCAAACTCTCTCCTCAAAGATGCATCTGTGCAAACTCTTGCTCACTTTCTCAAAAATATGAAATAAGTGGTCTCATAAGACTGGTTCTGAAATCTTCAGTAAAACCAGTGGTCTTATTAATCTGGAACAGGTTTAAAATATGTTCTTCAGGAGTATCAGTTTCTGATAAAGGTTTCATATTTTATAGTAAAACATTAAATTATTAATACTATATTATCATATAATTCTCCTTTTTAAAAATATGCAAGACAATATACTCAAACAACTCATGCAGGTAGTAGATCAAAAATTTGCACTAAACACCAAGCAATGTGAAAATGGTAAACTCCCTGAGTTGCGAAAATGGACGGAAAGCGAATCTTATCTCGATGCCATGCACGATGAAATAGAAGAAGTGCGAGATGAACTCAAAACAGATAATAAAGTATATCTAGAGGATGAGCTGTGAGACATACTCTGGGCTTATCTCAATCTGCTATATTGTCTCGAACAAGAATGAAAGGCAGATACAATAAAAGTCTTAGAAAGAGCGCTTAAAAAATATAAACAGCGAGCTGACTGATTAGATCAGTGAATTTCGTGGGATGAAATAAAAGTCTGACAAAAACAAGAGCTAAAAAAGGAACATAATAAAACATATAATACTTAAAATTTGAATACTCGACTTTGGAATGTGAAGTCACTATGCCTTGCTTGATATCAAATCACATTTTCCTCAATATGAGTACGAGACATATTTGGATCACAAAAATGCTCCTTATGAGAATATCTGCTGAGACATAAAGAACTCCTTATGTAAAACAAAAATACTTTCTTGTAGAGTGTTTTTTTATATACTAAACATATAATATTTCTTAGCTGTGTGATTCATGAAGTATATATCTTTATTATTAGTATCTCTATTTTCACTTGGATGAATAAATTTTGTACAAGCAGAAGATGATATGAGTTGTTATATGCATGAGTATACACAAAGTTTACTTTCAAATGTTGACACCATATTAATAGAAACTCAAACTCAAGATTTTGTCGCTATTCAAGGTGGGAAAACTCTCACCCCCATAGATATAGGACAAGCCTATAAATATATTCCTTTTTCTACTAACATTCTACAGAAGATGCTTACTAAAGCATGAGAAAGAACATATAATTCAATAGATACTCAAAAAAATAAAACCATAGAACTGACTATTAATGACTTATCCACAAACAATTTTGAAATAAATTTCAGGCATGATGCTAAATATCATGTAGCTAAATATTATATTTCAGAAGATGGAGAAACATATTCTCAAGTTACAGCTCGAAATATATCTGATTTTAGGATATACAAGGTAAAAATAGTATTTGAATCTACAAGAGATGAGGAAATAAGAGAAATTATAAATATACAAAACCTGACTATAGAAAGAAAAAATTATATTTCATCTCTGAGTCTTACTTCTCAGGAAGACATTCATTTTTATTTAAATAATAGTTGTAGTAATAAAATAACACAACTTCCAAAATCAAATACTTTCATAGAAAATGCTCCAATATATGATATTCTCTCTCCTGAAACACACTGACTATACACACTCAAAAATACTGACAGTGATAAAGACAGTATCAAAGACCTCTATGATAATTGTAAAAATATTTCAAACAGAGATCAAAAAGATATTAACCAAAATTGAGTAGGAGATGCTTGTGAGTTTGATAGTGATCGAGATAGCGTGCCAGATGAAATCGATAACTGTAGAGGAGTATCGAATCCATGACAGGAGGATGATGATAAAGATGGTATTTGAAACAGCTGTGATAACTGTGAGTTATATAATCCATCTCAGATAGATGAGGATGGGAATAAAATCTGAGACACCTGCGATCAACAGAAAACATTCTTAGAAAATAATGATGAGGATTGAGATAAAATACTTAATTCTCAAGATAATTGTAGAACTATAGCAAATCCAGATCAAGCTGATGATGACAATGACAGAATTGGAAATAGCTGTGATAACTGTAGAGTATTTCAAAACTATGACCAAGTTGATAGTAATGAAAATGGTATTGGAGATATTTGTGAAGACAGTGATTCTGATTGAGTTGATAGTATTAGAGATAATTGTATCAACATACCAAATCCTGATCAAGCTGATGATGACAATGACGGAATCGGTAACCTCTGTGAAGATGACGATAATGACTCTGTCTTATTTTCTATAGATAACTGTCCACATCTATACAATCCTAATCAATTAGACACAGATTGAGATAAACTCTGAGATAAGTGTGATAATGATGATGATAGATTCCTAGAATCAAATAAAGAGATATTCATCCTCCTCATGTTCCTTGTAATGGCTGGGTTTGGATGAGCTATATTTATGATGGCAAAAAAACTAAAGAAATAATTTTTATATTTATAATACTTGTATTATGTTTCAATTACTTAATAGACTCACGTGGGTAGTAAGTATCTGTCTATGACTTGTTATCGCATTTATAGATGATGATCTAATATTCTTTTGAATCATTATAGCAATAGCTATAAAATTTATTTTATTTTCTCCAAACTATATCAAGTCTCGTCTCCAGTTTTTTAAGACTCAGATCCTAAAATCAGAAGGTGTGAACATCTCTCAAGAAGTTCATCAAAATACACAAGATGATTTTATTGAAGAAATAAGTACTGAAGAAGACACTATTCTAGAGACAAAACCGATGAGGGATAATTTGGAAGAAGTGAATTACATAGCATCGCAAGATCAAGAACACACTCCAAGTGAGCCAAGAGAGCCAAATTTTATAGAAAAAATCTTCTCTGAAAATATTCTAGCGAAAGTTGGATGAATCATTGTATTCCTATGAGTCTTATTTTTACTCTCTACTATATATGCAGTCATATGACCAGTAGGAAAAATAGTAATTGGTTTTGCTTTAGGTTTTGCATTTTACGCAGCTGGAGTATGGTTAGATAAAAAGTGATTTATAAACGAATCACGCATAGTTATGTGAGTGGCTATACTGATAAACTATCTCGTTATATTATCAGGAAGATTTTTATTATGAAGTGATACGTCAGTAGATAACACTCTTCTTTCTGTAGGAGCTACATTCATGTTTTTAATACTCAATACTGTTTTTGCAGTAGTAACTGCTCTATTATATAACTCACGTCCTCTGTTAATATTTGGTTTCGTATTTGCCTATCTCAATCCCCTCTTGCTTGGTGAATCATGATCTGAGCCATATACTTTGCTAGGATACACAATGATAGTAACTTTTTGAGCACTCTTTATGTCTTATAAAAGAAAAGATGAAATACTCTTCCCTCTTGCTTTTATTCTCGCATCTATAATGCTACTTATTGCTCCATGGAGTGATGGTTCTGGTTGGATTGCAAAACTTCTGTGTATTAATACTCTTTGAGCTGTCAGTTTATACTGCTCAACTGTATTTAGAAAAACATTTCAAAATATATCAGAAATACTCATTGTAGGAACATTCTTCTTAATTGGTATTATGGGATTTCTTTGAATAGAAAATCTCTCTCAACTACAAATGGTTATTATGTGAGCATCGAGTCTTGGTCTCATGGCCTTTTGTTACATCTCAAGTAATCGTTGAGTATATCTCTATAGTATAGGTTCGTTGTGAACTATTTTAACTCTCTCTCCAGCACTTTACGCAAATGGACTAAGTGAAGGTGTAGTATGAATATCTGCACTTATTGTTATCATATTTGGATGTATGAATATCTGAATAGTTATTACAAAATCTAAAGATCTTTTAGCCAATAATCTCTGAAATATACTATCTGGGCTTATTTCAGGAGCTATATTCCTCACATACATGATATACTTTTTTGGAAATGAATTTTTTCCGGGAATGCTTCAGTGATTTGCGTTCTTTGGACTCGCTATCATCTATTGCAGCTTTGCGTTCCTCGTAGTGAATAAGATAGGAATAGAAATAATCAAAACTGATGAAAGATATGAAAATACTTTCTACGCAATCTCTGCGATAGGAGTTTCTCTCTTTTCCCTCGCTGTAGCATTTGTCTTCTCAGAAAATAAAGAAATCATCTCTATTATTTGGCTGCTTGAAGCAAATATATTATTTTTCTTAGCACAAAAGACAAAATCACTAAAAATTGCTGTTGCAGGGTTGGTATTATTTATAATAGGAATTATTAAGTTTGCAGATTATATAGATCCAAATATTTTCGGAGGAACATCATTTACAGGAGACTACGGTATGCTTGTTGCATTACTCATTGTTCTCGCTTCACTTATTTATAATCTCGTCATTCTCTTTAATAAAAATACATCATTTTTACAAACTGAATTTTTTGGATTACATAATCTCTTCCATCTTGCATGAATTATTCTTATTGTAGTTACTGGTCATGAAATACTCGATATTTCTTGAAATTGGAACTCTCTCTTATATTTTTCGGTTGCTGTTGCAGCTCTCTGAGTACTCTATGATAGAATAGAGTCGAAATGATTAAAAACTGTTCATCTTGTTAGTTATTTAGGACTTATGGCTATTCATATAATTGGATTTGCAGATGATATCTGAAGAGATAGATTGAACCTCACTATTTCTACAATTATTGCAATTATATATGCTCTACCATTTATATATGACTATATAGCAAAATGAAAAATTCAAAATAAAACGCTCTTTGTTGTGTTTATTTGATACTTATTTATTCTCTCTACACTCTATATTCACCATATATTTGCAGTAACATTTGCTGTGACTTTTTACTGGGGAATGTTGTCATTCTGACTTCTTGCTCATGGGATAAAACATAACACGGTGCAATTTAGAACTCTCGGTTTATATTTACTAACACTGATGGTATTAAAGATATTTCTATATGACATATGGCAAAGCGAAGTAGCTGATGGTGTTGGTTTTATAGTCTTTATGATAACGGGAATACTCATGATAGTACTCTCTACAATGTATACTAAGAAATTTGGTAATACGCTAGGAAAAGATTTTTCTCTAGCTAATCTCTTTCCAGAAGGAGAATGAAATAATACAGTAGAATCACCAAGTGACCCCCTAGAAAATAATGAAAAAAATACACCTAAGTCTCAAATACAAACAGATATAGAGTCTATAGATATAAAAGGTATAAACTCAGTCAAACTTCATTTTAATGGAGAAGAAAAGCCAGTAACAGTAAGAGCTGAAAATCTCATAAAAATATCTAAGCTTATAGCAAATACTTATAAGAAAACAGAGTTTAAACCTGGAGAGCTAAAGCAGGCATATACAATGATAGAAAATGAATACAAATCAGCCCTCTCACCTACTCAACATAAAAAACTTAAAACTCTCGTAGCGCAATTCGTAGAAAAAGGTGGAAGTATAGAATTTATAAAATAAATTATATTTTATGAAAATACTAGGAATACATAGCTTAAAACTTAAAAGAGTTGTGTTCTGCTGTCCTGGAAGATGAAATACAGTAAGGGAAAACACATGAAAACTTATTTCACTTAACTGACTGTCTCATAAATTAGATGGAGAATGAATTAATGTTATCAATAACCTTGCTCTGACATGAACACAGTAAACACTAAAGAAAAT
>JAJOLH010000019.1:6069-44414 GCA_021129415.1 Candidatus Altimarinota bacterium
TTAATGTTATCAATAACCTTGCTCTGACATGAACACAGTAAACACTAAAGAAAATTATAACTCCTGAAAATGGTATATTTGAAATAGTATCTGGTACTCCACATATTTTCCATTTCCCAGAAAATACAAGAATGTTAGAATGGTTTCCTGATGGTACTCAAAGTGAGGACTTTGATAGATATAGAGCAATGAAAAAATAATTTCCATTTCTCTATATTTTTTGCTATACTAATACCCGTATAATATTTTTTATAATTATTTAACTATGGCAACTCAAGTTAAAACAGATGAGGCAATGGCTCAGGCAGAAATTCTCGTTTCTGATACTGCTAGTATACCACTTACACAAGCTGATAGAGCAGAGGTAGAAGAGACATTTAAAGAGGCAAAGGATTTTAGAGAGCTTGGAGAAAAAATAACAGCTCCTCTCGATACTATAATCTCTGAAACTGCAGCCATCATAGATGCTGATCCAATTATGAAAGTATCAGACGAACTCGCTGATATGAATAGAGATGTACAATCAGTATACGATGATATCATCGACAATGATGGTGTTGTGATGAAAGTTGCAAAGTCTATACCTATAGTATCATCACTTGCAAAAGTACTTGATGCTAAGTGGGATGAAGCAAAGTTCAATATCAAATCAATGGAAGGTAAAATTGAAGCTATATTTGATGGCTTTGATCAATCAAATATATCACTCGACACATCTATAGATATGCAAAAAGCATTTTTAGAATGAATAGAAGCAAATCTCGGAAAAGTTGTTGCATACAAAGAATTCCTCCAATGAAAAGTAGTAGAGTTTAAAGCAAAAGCAGAAGAAGTAGAAAGTGAAGATGATAAACTAAAATACGATATGTTCCTGAGAAACGTTGAGTATTTCTTATCAAATCTCGTAGTACTTATCGGGAATCTTGAGATGGCTAGAAAGAGACTCCTCATGAGACTAGATAGCGCGAGTAAACTCTCTCTTGCGATGAGCTCATCTCGTCCAATCTTTAAAACACTTCTTTCAACAGCACTTATAGAAACAAGCTCTCAAAAAGCTCTTGATGCAAGTATGAAAGCTCTTAATGTAATGGGTGAAACAATTGATAAAATGTCTTCTGAGCTTACAGATAAAGCTATAGAATCAGCAAAAACGTCTGAAGAACTATCAAGTAAACCAGTACTATCAGCATCAGTATTTGTAGAAAATGTTACAAAACTTAAAAATCACTTTGATCAAATTGAGAGCTTTAGAGCGCAAGTAGCACTCGAAGCAGAAGCTGAAAAGAAAGCATTTTCAGATGCTAAAGACAAGCTAGATGATGTTAAAATCCTCTCAAGTAAATCACAAGAAGAACTCGCAGCAGAAATTAACAAATAAAGCATATGTTTACTAGGACTCGTGATCAAGAAGATACCGTTCCAGAGGTTATCCGCGTTCCAAAGAATATCTCAAAAGATATTCAGGAACGTGGTTTTCACCTTTATAAATGGATATCTCCAGAGGAAGTAAAACTCTCTATCGAAAGAGACTTTTTAAAGGTTTTAAAAATTATTGGAGTTCCATTAGCAATTTTGGCTTTAGTTTTTACTTTCCTGTCAGCGCTAAACCCTATTGTTTTCCTGTTCACTGTATTTGTAGGGGTTAGTATGATGTTTATCTACTTACTTTTTCTCTCTATAAAGAGATCAAGACTACTTACAAAGTCAGCATTTGTAGTCATGACAGATAGTTCTATATCTCTTTGATGAAAAATACATAAGCTTTCTGACATGTCTGGACTCAAAAAAGACATCGATGAGGTATCTACAACTTTCGAGGAAAACTTATTCGAAGAATCTAAACTTGCTACAAGTAAAAAGAATCTCACTGATCAAGTTATTGAACAGTTATTTTGAGGGTATAAAAAAATATTCTCACTATGAGATAGCAGGATATCTTTTGGAAGAAGTAAGGATTCGGCACAATTTATGCTTATAATAATAGCTCTCTATACTGCATATGTAGCCATTATGGCATCCGTATATTTTGTTGGGGTACTCTGACTCTTAATATTTGGAAAACTTCTTACATGGGCTAATACTCGCTATCTTATCTATAGATGACATAGCGTTACAAAGATTAATCAATTATTTGGAGATCTCGATATCAGCTCTGATAATATTAAACAACAGAAATCTGAACTAAAAAAACTCCTTACTCAAGCACACGACAATCAGTGGAAAGATTGACTCTTACTCGAGATAAATGCAGGAATAAAAGATATAAATTCTAGTGCTCAATGAGCTGTTTTAGAGTTTATGAATCTCAAAAACGAAATAAGTTCATCACGATACAGTGATATGTTTCGCTTTGAAATCTATCATACATGGATAAAGAAACAAATATCTAAACCGCTAGAAGATATATTATCACTCTTAGAAAAAAATAGAGATGTTTTATCACAAACTCAGGATGATATAAAAAAACAGATTAATAACACAAGTAAGGTAGAATTACAATGACCACTTAAACTACAACTTAAGAGAATAAAAATGCAGCTGCGAGATGTTAAACAATACATCCCCATGCTAGAAGAATCTATTTCTAAACTTCGTTAATATTATGAAAGATCATGTACTAGAAAATCTCCATAGCGAGCTTGAGCGAACTCATGACCTAGTGGAGCACTATAAAATCAAGGGATTAAAGGAATTATGTTTTTCCCTATTATGAAAAAGTTTTAAAAAAATCCTTGCTTTGTATGCAAAAGAAAAAGAAGATGTTCTTATGGCATATGCTACCCTGCACTATGATATTGGAAAGGATATAGGCAGTGCTGCAATCCGCGCAAATGATGTGGAGCATGTAAGGCTCTGAATAAGCTCTCTTACTTATAAGATAGAATCATGTAGTAAGATTTTAGTTCAGCTTATATCACACTCACAGAGACAAGAAGAGATTCTCCATCATGAAAAGTTATTCTTCGTCCATCTCATAGAAAGTTTTAATGTGGATCTACTAAAATGGGTTGGGTCACATGAAAAGGAAATATTTTGAGAAAGAACTACTTTAGAAAATACTGAAGATAGAAACTCTATAGAAAAGTGAAAACTCCTTCTCGAAAAACAAAAACAGAAACTAGAACAACATATAGATAATCTTTCTAAAGGGCTAATGCTCTAAAATGTGTGCTATTTTATAGAAATAATTGGCTTATTCTAGGTGTAGAATAAGCCTTTCTAGCTTTGATATTGATGAAATTGCTCTTAGAAGCTCATACAACTATAATCAAACTGTAGAACTAGCAAAAATTGCCCAAAGTCATATATAGAGGGATCTGTACTCTAGTAAATATTCCTTATATGCGTTCTATCTCTTATATTTATTCTTGTAACTATTATTCCTGCTGCATTTATAATGGACGTATATAGCATCCCTGAAACTTCTCTGAATATATTCATTTTTATTTTTCTTCCCATCATTTTCAAAAGAAGAAATAAATTTTGCACTCTTTCCAAAATCTATATAATAGTCTTATAGGCATTTGAGCAGCTATCACCTGCAAGCCAGAGGAAGAAAAGAACTCGTTCTGACTAGAACCTCTCGAAGTCGTAATCCTTCGTTAAAAAATAAAATCAAGCATAGCTATCGGTGGTACCTTCCTAAAACTATTTAGGACCGACAGCACACAACTATATGTCTGTGTGTTTTTTTATTTATTATTTTTACTCTATGAAATCTATATATTCAGAAAGTGCTCCTGAGGTAGTATGACCTTATTCACAATGAATCGTTTCATGAAATATGTTTTACAGTAGTGGGCAAATAGGTATTGATCCTGAAACTCTGCTCCTAAAAGAGTGAGGAATATACGCGCAAACACATCAAGCGTGTCTCAATCTCAAAGCAGTTCTAGAGGCAGCCAACCTCTCACTTGAAAATGTCATCAAGGTAAATATATTCCTGAGAGATATGAGAGATTACGAAGTAGTAAATAATGTTTACAAAGAGTATTTTGCTCACAAACCAGCCAGATCATGTGTTGGAATAGCATGACTCCCAGCAAACGCGCTGGTAGAAATAGAAATTATAGCTGAAATAAAATAATCAATTGTCCGCAATGACTTAAAACTACTCCTGGAAGGGTGGCTGAGTGGTTGAAAGCGCACGCTTGGAAAGCGTGTGTACAGTTCTGCTGTACCGCGAGTTCGAATCTCGTCCCTTCCTCCATTTTATAACAAAATACCTATGACAAAATTATTTAACTATCCATATATCTGACTTGAGAATGGAAAAGTTTAGAAGAAATTTTACAGCTTGAAAAACAAGATATGATTTCTTCAAAAAATGTAGTAATAGCTAGTAAATATTTTCTAAATAAATAGTATTATGAAAAACATAAATATTCTCCTATACGCAATGTGATTTCTTTCATTCTTCCTCTGACTCGGAGTATTTTGATTTCTCCAATGAGGACAAAATTTTGCAATAGTCTTCACTTGATCGCTTCTACTCATTGGATGAGTAAATATAAGCTCTATACTTTTTTATAAAGTTTTAAATACAAAAGATGAGATTTTAAAATACACTTTCTCCTTTCTACACATTGTATATCTTGTGGTTATAAGTGTGAGTTTAGGACTAATTTAATTTAAAATAACAAAAAAACCATGGATGATACAATAAAATACGCATGTCGAGATCGAAGACGAAACATGACTTCAGCTGAAACACTTTTCTGGAACGCAACTCGTAGAAATAAAACATGATTAAAAATAGATCGACAACGGTCAGTACTTTTACAAGCAGAGGATTCCTCAGATACTCTGTCAGTCATCGCAGATTTCCTCTATATCGAAATTAGGATTATCATTGAGGTAAATCCAAAGGTTCAAAATAAGAAAGATAGTTATGAGTTAGACGAGGTAAAGGATAAAATTCTCGAGGGAAAAGGATACAAGATATTACGATTTACTGAGCAAGAAGTGATTGAGGATATTGAGAAGGTTATAGCAAAGGTACAAGCAGGAGTTTAAGTTTAATGGAATAAAGTCACTCAGATACTAACTCTATCTTGAATTCTTTCTCTTGGAAAGAGAAAGAGGCTGCATAATTAATTCTTGAAATTTTAAAAAAAAATGAGAGTACCTGATACTATAAAAGAGGTTGCAAGAAACTTGCGTAAAAATATGACTCCTGCAGAAACAATATTTTGGAATCATGTAAAAGCTAAGAAATTTGAATGACTTAAGTTTCAAAGGCAGAATCCAATGTATATGTTCACTGAAAATAACTGACTAGATAGATTTATAATTCCAGACTTCATCTGTTTCGAAAAGGATTTAATTATAGAACTTGATTGAAATATACATGATATTCCAGATGTGTTGTTACTAGATAAACACAAGGAAGAATTATTAAAAAATCAGTGATTTAGAGTTATTAGGTTTAGAAATGAAGAAGTAATTCAAAATATGAATAAAGTGCTAGAGGAAATAAAAACAGAAATAAATTAACTCTCCTCTGAATCTGGAATAACTCTTACCTGAATCCTTACTCTTGAGAAGAGCAATGGGCTACCAGACCACTAGAGAAAATGCAGCCTCTTTCCCTTTCCAAGGGAGAGAATTCAAGAGAGAGTTTGTCCGAGACGACACTAAACTAAATCAAAAGAGTTTTTTGAGAATAGAAATAAATAAAATTTAATTATCAAATCATGGATAAACAATTACTAATAACATTTCTCTGAGTAACAATAAGTATAATTTGAGTATTATATTGATACTCAAAAATTGCCAATAAATCAGTTTGAAAAATTATTATAGATTTTATAATGAATTGTATTTTTCTAAGTATAGTAATCGCTGGAATTATTTGAGTATGAATGCTATTTGATAATTTTTACTCTGACTATTGAGAATATGCTGTTATGTGAGTAATTTTTTGAATCGTTATTGCAATTGCTATTCCTGCATACATTTATTGGGAAAAAGTTGATTATTTTTTATATACAAAAGAATGAAAATCTAAATGGTTTTTACTTCCAGATGCAGAAAGAAGCTTGAATAAAAATCAAAACCAATTCATTAAAAAACTTGAAAAAAGTATGAACTTGAACACGAATTAATAATCACCTAAATAAATAATATACCTAACCCCAACAAACCTATGTTCCCAAAAGTAAACCCAAAACAGAGCTTTCCAGAGATGGAAGAGAAGATACTAGCATTCTGGAAGGAAAATGATACCTTTCAGAAGTCTATAGATAATCGTCCAGAAGATAAACCCTATAGATTTTATGATGGACCTCCATTTATCACGGGGACTCCGCACTACGGTTCCCTCCTCTCAAGTATCGTAAAGGATATCGTCCCAAGGTACCACACGATGCAAGGTAAACGTGTAGAGAGGAAATGGGGTTGGGATTGTCATGGTCTGCCTATTGAGGAAAAAGTGCAGAAAAAACTCGATTTAAAATCAAACAAAGACATTGAAGAACTTGGTGTTGAGAAATTTATTCAGGAGTGTTATAAATATACTCAGGAAACATCTGCTGAGTGGGATTGGTATATCGATCATATCGGGAGATGGGTAGATACAGATAATGCATATCGCACGATGGACCAGGACTACATGGAGTCTGTTATATGGGTGTTTAAACAAATGCACGAAAAAGGTCGAGTATATAAAGGTCGAAGAGTATCACTCTACTCTTGGAAACTCTCTACACCTATCTCAAACTTTGAAGTTGCGATGGATGATAGTTATGAAACTGTTTCTGACCCAGCTATCACAGTAATGTTTCCACTTACTGAGTCACATAACCACGTACAAGCATGAGACTATATTCTCGCGTGGACGACTACTCCATGGACGATTCCAGCTCATATGTCTATGGCTCTTAATAAGAATCTCTCATACTCACGAGTAAGTTCTGAGGGGAAAATTTATATAGTTGCAACTGCGAGAGTTGAAACAGTATTCAAATGAAAGGAGCACGAAATCTTGGATAGTTTTACCGGTGAGGATCTCATCGGACTAAAATACACTCCTCCATTTGATTTCTATGTTGGGAAAGTAGACGCAGATAAAAATCATAAGATTCTTCATGCTGATTTCATCACAGATACTGACGGTACTGGTATTGGTCATCAAGCCCCAGAGTTTGGTGAGGTTGATTTTCAACTTGCTGGGAAAGAGTGAGTACATATATCTACGGCTCTCGATGATGCTGGATGTTATACAGAGGAAATACCAGATTACGAAGGGATGCATTATCAGGATGCAAATGATGCTGTGTCTGAGAAGCTCAAAGAACTTGGATTATTATTCAAAAAAGAATCGATCAACCATAGAGTTGCCATGTGTCCACGATCAGGAACAAAGCTCATCTATAAAGCTCAAGATTCTTGGTTTATAAATATCCAAGAAATAAAAGACAGACTCCTCGCTGAAAACGAAGGAATCAACTGGCAACCGAACCATCTCAAACATGGTCAGTTCCTCAAATCAGTAGAGAGCGCTCCTGATTGGTGTATATCTCGTACTCGTTATTGGGGTACTCCTATGCCAATATGGATGGGTACAAATGCAGAGTGAGAAGAAGTGGATATGAAAGTATTTGGAAGTAAAAAAGAAATCGAAGATGCTTCTGGTATGACCATCACAGATCTACACAGGCCATATATCGATGATATCACGTGGCAAGAAAATGGACTAACATATACTCGGCTCCCAGAAGTACTCGATGTGTGGATGGATTCAGGATCTATGCCGTATGCTCAAATGCATTATCCATTTGAAAATAAAGCTCCAATGGAGAACTCATACCCAGCTGACTTTATAGTAGAGTATATCGGGCAGGTACGAGCATGGTTTTATGTAATGCACGTTGTTGGAGTTGCTCTCTTTGATAAACGAGCCTTTACCAATGTTATTACAACAGGTATCGTGATGGGAAGTGATGGACGAAAAATGAGTAAGTCATTTGGAAACTACCCAGATCCAAGAGGAACGATTGGAAAATATGGAGCTGATGCTATTAGATTCTACATGGCAAATTCTCCCCTGCTCAATGGTGGGAATATGGATTTTAAAGAAGAAGGAATCGTAGAGGTTATTAAAAAAGTTATTCTTCCTATGTGGAATACTTATAGTTTCTTTACGACCTATGCAAATATAGATAACTTCTCCCCTACAGGAAAGTCAGAGAGGAACAACCCTCTCGATACATGGATGATATCTGAAACTCATAAGTTAGTAGCAGATGTAACATCTGGTATGGAGAGCTATGAGATCACTGACGCGACTCGTCCTATAGTAAAATACATGGATAATCTCACAAACTGGTATATCAGAAGATCAAGAAAAAGGTTTTGGAAATCTGAAAATGATTGAGATAAAATGGAGGCATACGAAACACTCTACCAAGTACTCGTAACAGTCTCTCAAGTTATTGCTCCGTTCATGCCGTTTGTCGCTGAGGAAATCTATAAAAACCTCACAGGAAAAGACTCTGTTCATCTCTCTGACTTCCCTACTGCAGATAGCTCACTTATCAATGAGCAAATGGCTGAAGATATGGCTCTGTGTCAAAAGGTTATTAATCTTGGTCTTTCTCTGCGAACAGCGCAAAAAATCAGAGTACGTCAACCTCTTGCATCTATCTCTATAGGACAAAGTCTCTCTGATTATTATAAAGATATCATCAAGGAGGAGCTCAATGTAAAAGACGTTTTCGAAGTAGATTCAAGTAGCATAGCTCAGAAAATCTGTAAACCAAATGGTAGACTCATAGGACCAAAGTTTGGAAAAAATGTAAAAGATATCATGACTCAAGCAAAGTCTGGTAACTTTGAAGAAATAGATGAGAATACGGTAAAAGTTTGAGAGTTTATATTAGAGTGAGATGATTTTGAAATGGCTTACATAACTGATGGAGACTCTGATAATATTGAGTCAGGATTTGGTATGGTAATCTCTATGAATCTAGAAATATCAGCTGAGCTCAAAACTGAGTGATATGCTCGTGACATCGTTCGTCATATCCAAGAAGCACGTAAAGAGGCTGGATACCAAGTTGACGATAGAATAACTCTGAATATCATAGTAACAGACCTCGACGCTATTCTTGCAAGTTACGACATAGCATCTGAAACACTTTCTACTCTCGACAGCTCTCTCACTTCAGGAGATATAGAAAAAGAAATAGAGCTATGAGATACTACTGCAAAGATAATTCTTAAAAAATAAGACTCTCATGACAGAGAAACTCAAAAACATAATCTCAGGACTTACAGATCAAGTAGGTCTTGTAGATTTTTATATAGCAGAAGCTGCTGCACTTTTAAAACAAGACAGTAGCTTTGTTATATGCGATCTTGATGATACGCTATTTGGGAGAAAGGATCAAATGCAGTGAGAGCCAGAACTTAAGAAAAACAGAGGGTATGCTGGGAATACCTATATGATAAATGAGATAGGTATTCATGAGATGATTAGAAAATATTATATGGACACTGAGTATCCTCAAGATATTCTTTCGAGATTAACTCCAGAAAAAACTCTCTTACTCACAGCTGGTATACCAGAGTATCAGCAACTCAAAGTCCGAGCAATGCATCTAGAAAAGTTTCCATTACAAGTTGTGTGGGAGTGAAAAGATAAGATACTAGAAACTATCAGGTATGTACTCTTTGAGCTTAAATACATTCCAAGCGAGATAGTAATATATGAAGACAGACCTCATTTTTTTATAGAATATAAAGATCTAATTGAGTGAGTACTTTGAACAAAACTTACTATTATGTATGTTGAGATGGACGGAAATAATGGATATAAAAAGATAGAAGAAATATAAAAAAGTTGTTCAGTAAATATTTTCTGTCATTTTTCAGTTGGATACTTTCACGTAACACATCAAGTGCACATATCATCACCATCTACCCTCAAGGCTTTAAGGAGTTTACTCACTTCCAAATATTTTATACTATTCGGGTTAATCTAAAAAAAGAATGCTACTTTTAGTATAAAAAACGTGAATAAAAAGACTCCTGAAATTCAGGAGTCTTTTAGCTATAGGATTGTTTTTACTTTTTTGCTCTTTTAGCGTTATGCTCTTTTACTGGATCAAGCTTCATATTTTCAAGTTCTGCTATATTTTCAGTTATTTTATCAGATTCTGAGTCTAGTATTGCCATGTCTGCTTCTAGATCCTTTACCTGAGCTTGTAACTCTTTTATTTTAGCTTTAATCTCTTCTTCACTTTGAGATTTAGAAGATTTATCAGTAGATATCGCTTCTTTTCTTGCTGCTAGTTGAGCAATAGTGGCTGAGAGAATATCATTCATAGATGTATCATCACCTGATGAACCAGTAGGGACAGCAATTTCTGTGATAGTCTCACTTGTTTGTGATACTTCTTCTTGAGTTTCTACTGCCTTATCAGCAACAGCCTCGTCGATGTTAAATGAAAAATTCTCATGTGCTTCTACCTCATGAGTTTCTGCCTTGATTTCGTCTTTTGTTTCCTGAGCTACTGGAGCATCAAAGTCTATACCAAGATCTATAGTAGCATCATCCGTAACTTCAGGTGCATCAGATGTTTCTGGTGTTTCAGTAGTTTCTTCTAGGATATCAATCCCCATTTTTGGAATGTCTGTTGATTCTGATACTACTTGAGTTTCAACTTCAGCAGTAGTTGGTGTTTCTGTTTTTTCTGTGGAATTATCATCAAAATCAAAAGAAAACTCGATATTATCTTCACTAGCAGAGTCGTCTGCGATAATAAGTAGATCATCGTCTTGAGTCGTTGCAGTAGCCATATTTTTATATTTAAAATTATATTACCCTCTTAGAATATCATATTCTGTACCGGCTCGCAAGAAATCAGCATCTTTTCTCTTGAAAAAAGTATTTCTGGAGCTATAATCTGAGCATGTTATTTAAATAAACTATATAAATATGGATTTTAGTAAAGCAGGTGAGCTCATGAAGCTCCAACAAGAAGCAATGAAGGTTAAGAAAGAGCTAGAAAATACTCTCATAGAAGCAGAGGTTGATGGTCTCGTGGTTACCGTAAATGGTGAAATGAAAGTAGAAAAAGTAGAATTTGAATCTGATACGATTATCGGTGACAAAGCTGCTCTAGAAAAAGCTATCCTAGAAGCTGTAAACAAAGGAATGAAAAAAGCTCAAGAAGTTGCAGGAGATAAAATGCAATGAGTAATGCAATGAATGGGTATGGGAGATATGATGGGGGGTCTACCTGGAGGAATGTAATCGATAAAAAAATAAAAAGGAATGTATCATGCATTCCTTTTTTTTATGGTCAAAGGATTCTGTAGTAATACTTTAGGCTATTCATGAAGGGAGAGTAAATTACAATTCGATATTTTTTTTAAAAGCCTTATGAAACACCTAATTATTTCTATAAAATAGCACACATTTTAGAGTATTAGCCCCAATGATTTAATTGTAGTTGGTGTGCTGGTGCTACAGACTATAACACCTATAAATTTAGACAGCAAATACTCGCGATAGAAGATCTCTAATTTAACTCAGGGTGGTATGTTTGAAATGCGAGTGCTAGATACTATCAACAATGGTTTCAGTAACATATTACCAATCCTTTTCTCCTCCTCTATCTAGTTCTCAAAAGAAGCTATCATACGTGTCTTGAAAACTAGATCATTGCTGCACTTTATTGTAGTATTTTTGATTTTTTTCTTGCTGTGATTTTATTTCCTCTAGCGCTGTATTTAGCTGTTGTTTTTCTTCCCCAGATAAACTATTATCCTCATTATATATTCCTCCACTACTACTATCATTATTCTCATCTTCTACTTTTTTTGTGAGTGCTAGAAGCTTATTAACAATCATGAGGTTATTCAAGGTGCGAGGATCATCGAGGATATTTAGTGAATCCTGGTAATACTCTTTCGCAAGTAGCAGGTTTCACTGAGATCCATTGAAATATTCTTGCATAGCAATATTTCATTGATTATGTAGATTCCTTGATACAGAGTATATTTGATATTTTTTTCATGCTAAAACTACCCCTATCCCCCAGAGGAGAATGAGGATAAATACAATAATGAATGTCTTATTTCTTTTCATAATATATTTTATATCAAATAGTAGATATATACATAATCCAAAACAGTAAAGCTAATAAAAGAAATCAATACTTAAATATACTACTCGCATAATATCATTTTCATAGCTGCAACTCATCATTAAGATCATAATATTTTCCTCATATCTCTTGAGATATATCTATCAATTCAGAGCGAGAAAGTTTTGAGATAACAGTTTTTCCTTGGTATGTTTTATAAGGGTTTTTTATATCCCCTGTTGGGATTGTTCCTCACTTTATAGATCATATACCGACTATTGAAAAATGTATGTTACTGTTTTTTATTTCCTTTACTATTTCAGGGGTCAGTCAGCCATGATCTTCTCCTCAATCAGAGAGGATAACTACATCACCTATATCTTCTCATAAAAAGCTATTAATTGCATCCCTTAGTGCTAAATCTAGGTTAGTTCACTGGATTGTGAGATTATCACTGTTGATGTCATCTAGAAATGTAGAAAATAAATCCAAATCTTGAGTTAGTGGGAGTATCCTCTGTGACTCTCACGCGAATATATTTAGTGCGTAGTTGTGTCACTGATTTTCAGAAATTATTTCAAAGATTTTACTCTTTGCTGCTGATAATCTAGAGCCATTATCTACATCAATGACTTTCATACTTTGCGATACATCCAGTACAAATACAGTGCTATGTTCTTCTTGCGAGCTTGTAGTTGATGAATTTAGTGAAATAAACAAAAACACTAGAGTTCAAAATAGGCTCATTATAAATGAGATATTTCAAATAATGTGTAGCAATTTATTCATTATAATTTAATCTTTTTAAAAAATACTATATATCAAGCTCAAAGGAAACATGCGAGTAAAAGATAAAGAAATGCTCCTGTTTTAGAAACATGCTTTAAATATGTCTGCGTTTCAAGTTCAGTTTTTTCAAGCCCCTCAATTGCTATAAGTAATTGCTCCATAGCATTAGTTTGGTCTAGACTAATATATTCTCATCAAGTCTTTATAGCTATCTCTTTTAAAAATCAATCATCCAGAGAGACTATTTTTTTCACAGGTGTTTCTCTGTTTGGGAGGTATACTTCCAGCTGAATTCCCTCAACTGTTCCAACTCAAAGAGAATAAATTTTCACATTGTTTTCAGATGCATACTTGATAGATATATCAGGATTAATACCTCCGTCCGGTTCACCATCAGTTATAAGTAAAATAAGTTTTTCCCTATCTCCCTCATGCTTTATCAATATATCAGTAGCAAGGAGAATAGCATCTCAAATTGCACTTCATTGTAAATATTGATACTGTTTACTTATCATATCTACGTCAATCCTTCTTATAAAATCAGACAGAAAATTATAGTCATAACTAGGAGGAATAGATTGAAATGGTTTTCATGAGAATACAATCAGTCATACTCTGTCATTTTCTAACTTAGTCGTTAGCTCAGAAAAAAATGACTTTGCAACACTCAATCTATTAGGAAAAACATCCTCTGCTAACATCGAATAGCTTAAATCAAAAACTATTTCTATATCAATTCCTGAGTTCGTTTCCTTTATTTGCTCCTGGGAATAAGGTCAGGCTAATATAATAAAATACAAGCTTGAGATCATAAATATTAGCAGAATGTATACATAATATAAATAGCTGCTATTACCATATACTTCTTGTAACAAGTCATCATCTATAAAATTGGTACTAGTTTTTTTAGTAAACAAGATCCATAGAGTAAAACACAAAAACACAGCTCAAAGCGTGAGCCATATTGGATTATCAAAACCATGTATTATAAAACTTTGCATTACTTATTAATTTCTCAGAGAATATCACTTATATATTTTTTTCGAGTTTCACTCGAGACGCTTTTATCCGAGTACTCATATTTGTAACTTTTCTTAAATATTTTTAGAACACTACTTTTTTCAATATTTTTAATTAAAACTAATTCACCAAGAGTGATCCTGTGAGCATTTAAGACTCATTGTTCTAGAAATAATCATCTGAGTCAGCTATTGTATCTCTTGAAAAAATCTCTATTACTTAATGTATCAGAATCATCTAATAGCTTATGAAAATATTTTAATACTTTTTCTTTTTGTGCATCTCTCTTTTTCTTTTTTTCATCTTCCTGATTTATCTTAGTAGGCTTAGAACTATGAGCAGTAAATGTGAGATATAACAATACGCTAGATACGCATGCAACAAATCCCAATTCGAGTATTGGCAATTCTCTTCATCTCATTCATGCTAAGCTATTTTCATCCAGTTCACTCGCAACACTCAGAGCGTAGGAACTAATGAAAAAATATAAGCCTACAATAGATGTAATATAAGTTTTAAACATGCTGAGTATATTAATTAGATTTTTCTCTCTGCTTCATGAGTCGTAAGAACTCAGAGTAAATAGATGTTTTTTCATCAAGGAAAATACTATCTATTCCTATTTTCTTTAGCTCTCTTGAAAATGTGCTTAGTTTATTTTTTCTAGCCTTAATATATTTCACTCTCTTGCTCTCATTATCTAGATTTATATTATATCCCTTACTCAGTCACTTGAGTCTTGATATCCCCGTTCACTGCAAAGTATTTTCAAAATGAGAAGAAACATGAACAAAAACAATATCATGTTTCATAGCCGCAATTTTAAAACTCTTTATATCAAGACTCATGTTATCACTTATGACAAAGATAACTGATCTTTTGATTCTATTACTCATGATAAAATCCAAACTCAGGCTATCATTAAGGCTTTTATAAGCATGAGACAGTTGTTTTAGTTTATGTAGAGTTACAATAGACTTTTGAGGAGGAATATAGGTTTGGGTGTTGTTATCCAATATATAACCTCAAAAATTTTCATTACTACTCTTGCTTGCAAGATACAATAAATCAAGGACATTTGAATAGATTTCTTTTTTTTCATTTTCACCAAATTCTAGAGACTCTCTCGCGTCAACAACACTAAGTATATTTCCCTGTTTTTCTTCTCTATATCTTCTCATAATAGTTCTCTGTTCTCTACTTGAAACCGACCAATCTATATATCTAGAGTCATCTGAATAACTATACTCTCTAAAATCTTGAAACTCTATCCCCTTTCATGAAAATGCAGCTTTAAAATTTCAAATGAATAAAGAGTTCATTAACTTTGAACTCTTAATATTTAAAATATTATTTTGCGCTGCTCTCATGTTTATCAAACTTTTACATCTGCTAAAATCCTTTCTATTATATTATCACTTGATATATCTTCTGCCATAGCCTGATAACTCATTATTATTCTATGTCTCAAGACTGCGTGTGCCATTTCCTTGATGTCTTCAGGAAGCACAAAATCTCTCCCCTGTATTCCAGCAAGTGCCTTAGAAGCAGCGAGTAAAGCTATGGTTGCCCTAGGAGATCATCCATACATAATCTCTGGATATTTGTTTGTGTTTCTAGACGCAAATATGATGCGACAAATATACTCATAAATACTTTCGGATACTTCTATGTTTTCAACTACTGATCTGAGTTGCTTTATCTCTTTTTTTCAAATGATTTTAGATATTTTTTGTTTATCTATTGCTCCTGATTTCATCAAAATTTCTTTTTCTTCTCACGCGCTTGGATAATCTACAAGCGTTTTTAGCAAGAACCTATCGAGTTGAGCCTCCGGCAGGTGAAATGTTCCTTCTTGTTCAAGTGGGTTTTGAGTAGCCAACACCATAAATGGATTATCTAATTTAAATGTCTCATCTCCTATGGTAACTTGTTTCTCTTGCATCGATTCTAGTAGAGCAGATTGCACCTTACTTGGGGCCCTATTGATCTCATCCGCAAGTATAAAATTTGCAAATATAGGTCATTTTTTAACTTCAAATATTTTAGCTTCAGGATCATAAATTCTTGCTCAGATGAGATCGCTCGGTAACAAATCAGGAGTAAATTGGATTCTTTGAAAATCTAGTGACAATGCCTGAGAAAAACTACTTACAGTGCGCGTTTTCGCAAGGCCAGGGACTCACTCAAGGAGGATGTGTCCCCCAGATAATAAAGCAATGATGATATCTCTCTTGAGGTCATCCTGCCCTACTATTACTCTTCCTACTTCATCAAGTAAGTCTTCAATTTTTTTCGAAAAATCCTGCATTAATCTATTTTTATTTCTAAGTAATATACATCTCAGTATATGAAAATATACAGCTTTTAGAAAAAGTAAGACTCCGAGAAGCTAATAAAAACTTGATTAATCTTATATATTAATTATAAACTAGATATGAAATTAAGAAATCTCACACCTCCCGTTGACCTATAAAAATTCAACTAGGAGAAGATGATATATTATATACTTCACAAGACTGAGCGTTATATAGTATTACACAAGTTTCAGAAGATTAAAAAAAAGAGCTCCGCTCTTTTTTTTAATCTTCTATGTCTACTTGCTCTAATTCGGCTTTATTCTCATCCATAAACTTTTTTACTCAGTCATCATTATGTTTGTATTTATTTGCAAATACTATTCGTTTAATTCAGGCTCAAACTATATGTTTAGCACAGTTAAGGCATGGTTCTAGAGTGCAATAAAGCGTTCATCATTCTATCTTTTGTCATTGTCTTGCTGCCCAAAGTACAGCGTTCATCTCAGCATGTATTTCGTGAGCTGCAGACCAATCATGGTGTTCAGGAGTGTATTCTCATTTCCAATAATCATGGCAATTTGGATATCATGAAGGAGTTCCATTGTACCCTGTAGATACAATACGATTATCCTTTACTATAAGTGCTCAGACATGGGTAGAAACACATTTTGATCCCTTAGATATTTCTAAGGCCATTCTTAGGAAATTCTTATCATTTAACATGATTACATATTTTTAATTTATACAAGTCTTCCAGCTACAACATCCCAATCTACAATATTCCAAAAATTTTCTATATATGCTCCTCTATCATTTCGAGTATCTATATAGTATGAATGCTCCCAGACATCACACCCAAGAAGAACATCTCCTCAGAGAGTGAGAGGATTCTCAGCATTTGGGCTCGAGTATATTTCAAGTTTTTCACCTTTTTGCACCAACCATACCCAACCAGATCCAAATCGACCAAGAGATTCTGCTTTAAATTTTGCTTTCATTTCATCAAAGCTCCCAAAACTAGATTCTATCATTTCTAGTAGTTTTCATTCTGGAGTTTGTCATTTATTTACCTTAAGAGTATTCCAAAAGAGATTGTGATTCCATATTTGAGCAGCATTGTTAAATACCTTTCCATCAGAAGAAGTAATAATTCCTTCTAGGTGCATATCTGCAAACTCTGTTCCATCGATCAGAGTATTGAGAACATT
Organism: Candidatus Altimarinota bacterium; assembly: GCA_021129415.1. GTDB lineage: Bacteria > Patescibacteriota > Gracilibacteria > BD1-5 > UBA6164 > JAACSU01. The sequence goes on from JAJOLH010000019.1 coordinate 23,482, forward strand.
AACGTATGCTAGGTGATGTTTTCAGTGGTGATATTCAAGAGTTTCAGCTGACATGTATGGTTGCAAAGAATCAAGTGAGTACGGAAGATCAATAAGTTCGTGTATCATAGTGTTTTTACTAAGGAATATTAAGATTTTTATGAGTATATAGAGCTAAAAAAATATATCAAAAATACTTTTGAAAAAAAGCTATTTTTAGGTAGAGTTTGCGGGCTAAATTTTTAACGAAAACTCTTCGTGTTTTTTAAAAAGAAAAAAATATCTCCGGTACCATCCTATCCTAAAAAAACAACTTATATTTTTAGTCTTTTTTGAGCTACTCTTATATGTGTACTATGATACTTTGCAGTATCTGCAGTCAATAACTTTGATTTCAAAATATTTGAGTTTGACGGACAATCACAAACAAATACTGGAGCCTATATTTGAACATCAAAATTTACTTTTTGAAAAAATAATAACGATCAAAGCTCAAATAACAATGAAACATACATCTTACTAACGGGGAGATGAGGATGAGATCATGATGCTCCTGATTTAACTGATACGATTATACTTGCGGGTTTCAACAATATTCACGAGACGATTACCCTATTTTCTATTCCTAGAGACTTATTTGTAGATTATCCTTGAAGTTCTAGGCAAGGAAAAATAAATAGAATTTATGAGACATTTCTCCCAAAATGATCAGACTACGCTATGTGAAAACTCAAAGAAAAAGTGAGTGAAATAACTGGGAAAAATATAGATCACTATATGAATGTCGATTTTGAAGGTTTTAAAGAAGTAGTAGATGCACTCGGTTGAGTCGAAATAACCCTCGAAGAAAACTTTGTAGACTATGAGTTTCCAGATGAAAATCTCTGATATAGACCATTTATCTTGAGGAAATGAACTTGGACACTTGATGGAGATGTAGCACTTATGTTTGCTAGATCGCGACACTCTACAAGCGATTTTGATAGATCACTGAGACAACAATATATTATTTCATCTCTCAGGGAAAAGCTATGAAAGTTATGATATTTCAGAGATAGTAAAACTATACTCGAACTATATAATATATTTAATGGCTACGTAGAAACAGATATGAGTCTCACTCAAATGGTTTCACTTGGACTCTCAATAAAATCATGGAAAAAAACCAATACTCTGAGTTTCAATCTCAACGATAGCTGTTATGATGGAAGTCCTACTTGTAGTGCTGGAGGATTACTATACGTTCCACTCAGAGAGTATTTTGCTGGGGCCAGCGTGTTACTCCCAAATGATGCGACCTATCTTTCATTGTGAGAATACTCTGAGTTCGCGAAATTTGCTGACTTAATCTTTGAAAGCTCAGATATATATTCTGATCCGAAAAACATTGTAATATACAATACTACTGGCATTCCTCTCTATGCTTGATCCTTAGCTGAACAGCTGCGTCCATTTGGTTTTTCTATAGACAAAGAAAGTGGTACTCAAACGCTTGCAGAAAAAAAGTTTGAAAAATCAATTTTGTACTATAATGGTATTGATATTAATGACTCTACACTTGTTGCCCTCAAGGAGCAACTTGATATAGAGATACAAGAGACAGATTTACCGGTATACAGTGGCAGTGACGTATCAATAGAGATTGTTTTAGCTAATGACGATAGCTTCTAAAAAAAATATTATGGCTTTCCAGAAAAGAAGAGTACAAAAAAATACTCGTAGACCACTTAAAAAAAGAGCATACAAGAAAACTGCTCTGTGAAAAAATAGTAAAAAAGGCTGAAAAAAAAGCTTCTTTTGAAAATTTTTCCTATATTTTTTACTAGGGTTTTTCGTATTCGGATGTTTATGACTTTTTATATTATATCAAAAAATCATAGCCCCACTCCCCTCTATAAGTGAACTAGAGAGTTTAGAAATTGCAGAAGCATCTGTGATCTATGATCGAGATTGAAATGAACTTTATAAGGTATTTGAAGAAAATAGAACCTACAGAAATTATGAAGATATAAATAAAAATATCATCAACGCGCTCGTAGCAGGTGAAGATCAGAGATACTGGGAAAATCCAGGTGTTGATTTTATTGGTCTCGTTAGGGCTGGAATCTACTGAATCATAGGTAAAAATGAAGGGTTTGGTGGGACATCAACACTCACTCAACAACTTATAAGAAATACCATCATCGAAAATAGAAGCTCAAACGAAACTATTTTTGATAAACTGGAGAGAAAGATTAAAGAGATATACTTAGCCTTTAAGCTCACAAACTGAGTTCCAAAAGAAAAAATTATAGAGCTCTACCTTAATAAAATAGCGTTTTGAAGTAACGCTTATGGTATAGAGCAAGCAGCAAAAACTTTCTTTTGAAAGAGTGCAAAAGATGTCGGCATACTCGAAGCATCCATGCTAGCTTCACTTCCAAAAGGACCAAGTTACTATTCTCCATATTCTCACGCAAATAGACTTATAGGATATCCTTATGTATATACTGGTGAAGAAGAAAATAGTATAAGTTTAGTAAGTCCTCAATCTGTAGAAAAAAATAGCTCTCATATATCAAAGCTTAAGGATTATATCTCGGGGTTTAAAGTAGAAAGATTTTCTGATTCGAAAGCATTAATTTGTGGTCTAAACAAAGAGATGATGAAGGCTAACATATCTATAGATAAAGATGGATGTAGCGTGATTGATTATTCTGAGTTTCTTACATTGCTCAACTCGATAAAGATTATCAACGACGATGTAACTATAGAGTATCAAACGGGGAGAAAGGATTTTATCCTATGACGTATGTTAGAAGATGAATACATTGATTTTGATGGTTATAGAGAAGCTGTTTTAGCTGGAATAGGGTTTGATTTCGTATCTTATAGCGAAGATATTAAGTATCCACATTTTGTTTTCTATGTGCGAGAGTTCTTAGAAGAAAAATATGGTCGAGAACTTCTTGAAAGAGGAGGATTAAAAATCTACACTTCTATTGATCCAGTACTCCAAGATAAAGCAGAAGAGTTAGTAGAAAAACATGCTGCGAACAACGAAACAAGATTCGCAGCACAAAATGCAGCACTCATATCTCTAGATAATGAAACAGGTGAAATACTGGCAATGGTATGATGAAGAGATTATTTTGATGAAGAGAATAAATGAAATGTAAATATAGTTACATCTAATCTGCAACCAGGATCTACATTTAAGCCATTTGTATACTCTATGGCTATAGATAAAGAAATAATTGGAACTAAGACTCCTATATATGATGTAAAAATGAGCTTTCCAGGTTGATATACTCCAAATAATTTTGATGGTAAATTTATGGGGAAAATGGATGTTTCAAAAGCCCTTAATTATTCACGAAACATACCTGCAGTTAAGATGTTTTATCTTGCATGAGGTGAGAGTGAAATCATAAAATGGATGGTAAACCTGTGAGTTGAATCTATGGGAACATTTAAAGATGAATATTTTGAAACCTATGGAAAAGAATATAGTTACTGAGCATCTATGTCATTAGGGACTGCCCTTATGACACCATTAGAACTTGCAGAAGCATACAGCGTATATGCTAATATGTGATATAAGAAAAATCTAGTTCCTGTTATTAAAATACTAGATTCAAAATGACTCGTGATAGAAGAATTTGAAAAAGAAAGTAATCTAGGAGAAAAGACTATTGATCCAAGTACAGCTTTCATTACAAATCATATATTGTCAGATACTAGTAGTAGACCAGAATATTGGAATCAATACTTATCTCTGCGTGGACGAAAGGCCGCAGCAAAGACTGGTACATCTACAAAACAATATACCAGATGAGGACAAAAAATCATATATCCTCGTAACCTCTGGACAGTATGATATACTCCTCAAGTGACAACCGTAGTTTGGGCATGAAATAATGATGGTACAGAAACGAATTTCAGTTGAAATGGACTTGAATGAGCTGGTCCAATTTGGAAAGATTATATGGAATTTTATCATAGTGATGAATGAGTTCTTGAGTGGAAAAGACCGACATGAGTAAAAGAGGTAAACATATCAAAGATCTCATGAAAACTGGCTCCTGAATGACTTGGATCTAACTTCATTACTTCTGCTTTGTTTCAAAATGCTCCAAGAGAGTATGATAACTCACTACAACCTATACGAGTAGATCTCCTATGTAACGGTGCAATAGATGAGTTTACTCCAATCTCAGCTATCTGAAATGTCTCACTCCTTTCACTGCACTCACTAAAACCAGAAAATCCTAGATGGGAGTTACCTGTACAGGAATGGCTTTCAAAATGAGAATACGATGCATTTCTCCCAAAAACAAAAAACTTAGTGAGCAATATCAATGAGAATACCTGTGAGCGAACACATTTAGCTGGAAGTATAGAAGTATGATCAACTATTAAAAATGGTGACACTCTCGTTAATGGTTCAAATTACATAGAAATTTGATACCGAAGTGATCAACCAATAGTAAAACTTGATGTATTTCTATGAGAAGAGAAAATCAAACAAATTGACCTAGCTTCAGAAAACAATGGTTTCTACACATGAGATATAAATATACCTAAGTGAACTCTATGAGAAAAAACACTTGTACTCAGAGCTATTGATGACGAGTATTATTCTCAAGGTATTTCCTATAATATTAACGTTGTAAAAAGAGATAGTGAGCCTCCGATAATTACACTCAGTAATCCTATAGATAACTCTATTTCTCTCTACAAAGGAGATTTTTTTAACCTTAGGTGAACTGTGAGTGACAGAGGATGAATAAGATCTACGAATATATATATTGATGATCTCCCCTTCAAAATATGACTTCAAGGGAGGGAATTCACGCAAGAAATATGATCCTCAGAACTCTTAGTCTGAAAACATATGATTAGAATAGAGTCTATCGACATGGATTTCAATGTATGACAAAGTGAAGTATTACTTGAAGTATTAGAAAGATGATCAACTACAATTCCCCCTAAAATACCAGAAACTATTCCTGAATTTTTAGGAAATTAATTTATTTATAACTATAACAATATACTATGTGCAACTCTTTTGAAGACTACCAAATTGCTAAAATCGATACTCCAGCTCCTAGTTTTGAGCTCCCTTATTATTGTCCAAAAAAAGATGATGAGTGAGTACTACATTTAAAAGACATGAAAGGAAAATGGGTCGTTCTATTTTACTACCCTGCTGACTTTACATTTGTGTGCCCAACGGAGCTCAAAGATATGGCAGAGTCAGAAGCAGAATTCACTAAAATGTGAGTAGAAGTACTTGCTACAAGTACAGATACTGTATTCTCTCACAGAGCATGGGTCAAAAATGAACTCCTCATGAAAGACTTCCCATACAAGATGCTTGCTGACCATAACCTAGGTACAGCAGACGCGTATAACATCCTTGATGAAAAGACAGGTATAGCAGGAAGAGGAACTTTCATTATAGATCCAGAAGGAGTAGTAAGAGGTATAGAAGTTACATCTGGTCCACTTGGGAGAAATAGTGAAGAGCTCCTCAGAAAAATAGAAGCTCTACAATTTATGAGTGCAAATCCATGAGTAGCCTGTCCTGCAAGATGGAAAGCTGGAGCAAAAACTCTTACTCCATCTATCAAAATAGCTGGTCAAGTTGGTGAAGAACTAGAAAAATAGAAAATAGGGACATAAAAAAGCTCAGAGAAATTCTCTGAGCTTTTTTATTTAAGGATCTTGCCCAGTTACGGGTTAAATTTTCTTTGCTTCCTCTTCGTTACCAGATTTAAGCTCAGCAAGTAATTGCTTTCCTTTTTTTAAAGCATCTCATAGAAATCCTCCAGCTTTATTCTTCCCTGCTGCTATTTTTTCATTTTTAGAAACTTCGCTTAACAGTTTTTCTCATTGAGCTATATATTTTTCTGAGGCTTTCATGAAGTCTTGTTTTTTTTCTGAGAGTTTTTTCTTATTTTCATCAGAAAGATATTTATCCTCCACATCAGCAATAAAATTTTTCTGTGTGTTTAAAAAATTTTCCACCATGAGTTTAACATCCTCTTTTCATTGGGCTTTCTTTGCCTTCTTTTTTCATCATGAATACACGGATGCAACCATATTTCCAGCAACATATCAAGCTGCGAGAAAGAGTATTTTTCTTCCAAACATATTTTTAGTATAAAACAAGTAAAAGTACAGTTAGGGTGCTTTTAAAAAGCCTCAAAATGAGTTATTATTAAGTATATTATTTTTGTTTTCTATCGCAAGTTTGGTTTTTAACATCAAATGCTCAATGCAGCTTTACAAGATATACAAAAGCTCTAGACTAAAAATATTATTTACTCATATCTAAAACAAAAACACATGGTTTACAATAATTTCTCAGATGGATATAAAAAAACACTCATAAACGCTGAAAACAAGGCACGTGAAATAGGCTTTAAGGATTTACGTCCAGAGGATATATTTTTAGAACTTGTTGAATCATGCGACTGAGGAATACTCGAAGTACTCACTCTCTATGGAATAGACAAAAAACTCACTCTTGAAATTACAAATAAAGGCTTATTTAACACTCTTCCATCAAAAAGAAAAGGAGTATATAGCGGAATGAATCAAAAATGCAAGGATATCATTCTTGGGAGTGTAAAAATCGCAGCTCAAAATACTAAGGCTCGCGCTTCACTCGAAGATCTACTCATGTCACTACTTATTAACGACTCTTGGCTTGCAAGCTATTTAGAATACATAGGGATTAACCCGAGTGACCTTGAAACAAATATTGCTGATCTTCATAAAATTGGAACAAACGATGGTATAAACCCTCAAAAATCAGAAGAGACAAAGAGTGATGCTAGTATAGAAAAACTTTTCTGAAACCTCGCTGAAAACATATTTTCTGGACTTCAGGATGAGTCGTTAGAAGGAGGAGAAATTCCTTTTGATGCTAACCCATTAACAGATAGTAAAAAATCAGAATCAAATACCCCAGCTCTAGATTTCTTTACAACAGACTTAACGGCTGAAGCTCGAGAATGAAAAATAGATAAGATTATCGGTCGAGCAGTAGAAATAGAAAGACTTGTATGAATACTTAATCGAAAAACAAAAAACAACCCTTGTATGGTATGAGAGGCATGAGTTGGTAAGACAGCAATTGTTGAGTGACTTGCTCTCCAAATCGCAAATGGAGAAGTTCCATTTTCAATGAAAGACAAGAGAATCCTCTCCCTAGATATGTCTACGCTCGTTGCAGGGACAAAGTTTAGAGGTGAATTTGAACAGCGTATTAAACAAGTTATTGATGAAGCTAGTAAAGTAGAAAATGAAGTGATTCTCTTTATTGACGAGATACATACTATCATTTGAGCAGGAAGTTGAGAGTGAAGTCTTGACGCATCAAACATACTTAAACCAGCTATGGGACGAGGAAAAATTAGAGTCATTTGAGCGACAACAAATAATGAATATCAAAAATACATAGAAAAAGATCCAGCTCTCGAAAGACGTTTTCAACGAATTATTGCTGGTGAACCAGACAGAAAAACTGCAACAGAAATTATATCAGGACTTAAAGAAATATTTGAAGAGTATCACAATCTCAACATTTCTGATGAAGCAATATCTGAGGCTGTAGATCTATCTATGAGATATATAACAGACAGGCAACTTCCTGATAAGGCTATTGATCTCGTAGATGAGGCTTGTTCTCTAAAATCAATGAAATATAATTTTGATGAAAAAGAGATTACAAAGATTAAAGAAAAAATGGCTAAAAACTCTAAAAAAATAGAATATGCCGTGATTTCTCAACAATATAAAAAAGCTGTGACTCTGAAAGAAAACCAGAAGAAACTAGAACAAGAAGTACAAAACCTCAAAAAGAAATTTTCGATTCCAAAAGATAAAAGATTCTGGGTAAAAGCTGAGGATATACATAGGGTCCTCTCTATCACGACAGGTATTCCTGTTGCAAATCTCTCTAAAAAAGAAATAGATAGACTCAAGAAACTTCCTGCTGCAATGAGAAAGAATATTATCGCTCAAGATGAAGCAATTGAAGCTATCTCTAAATCAGTAATCAGAAACAAGACAGGTATAGGTGAGCCACATAGACCACTATGAAGTTTCCTATTTCTCGGTCCAACTTGAGTTGGTAAGACTGAGCTCGTAAAGGTACTTGCAAGAGAATACTATGGAGACGAAGAAGCACTCATCAAAATAGATATGTCAGAATACTCTGACAAAACAGCTACAAATAAGCTTATTGGTTCGTCTGCAGGATATGTAGGATATGAAGAGTGAGGACAACTCACAGAAAAAGTACGCAAAAAACCATACTCTATTATTCTCTTTGATGAGATAGAGAAATGAGACATCGAAGTATATAATCTCTTACTTCAAATACTAGAAGAATGAGTTCTCACTGATAACAAAGGTCGAAAGGTAAATTTCAAAAATACTATCATCATCATGACCTCAAATATTGGTCAAGAGGAGTTTGGTGAAAAAGCTGCTCAAATAGGATTTGAAACTACTTCATCTCAAGAAGAAAAAATCTTAGCAGATTATGAAGAAGCAAGAGAAAAAATTAAAGCTTCTCTTACAGATTGTTTCTCACCAGAGTTCGTAAATAGAATAGATAAAGTCATAGTATTTAACCCTCTTGATAAAGCTGCTATCAAAAAGATAGTAAAACTCTTACTCGAAAAATTTGCAAAAAGATTAGCTAGTAAAGATATGACTTTAGAGTTCGATACAAAAGTAATCACTCGAATATCAAAAGATGTGTATAATCCAGAGTTTGGTGCTAGAGAAATACGCAGATATATTACTGATCAAATAGAGGATCAAATTGCAGAGCAAATCCTTTCAGACTCTACAAAAAAGAAATTCACCTTATCTGCAGGAAAGGATTGAATTACCGTAAAATAATTAAAACAATAAAAAAAAGACCAAAGATTAACTCTTGGTCTTTTTAGTATTAGAATATATATCACTCATTAATCAAATCTCTTTTCTCAAAAATAGTGAATTTTACTGAGAAATAGCTAATATAAGAGTAATAGTTTTATGAAAACTGCACTTAATATGAATTTAGTTAAAAAAATAATTCTCTTCTCTCTGCTTGGAGGATGTTTTTTTATGAGTTCTACTTCTGCATTCCTTTGAGAAGATCTAGGTCTGGATCTATATAAACAAATAGATGAATGATTTGAGAGTTTAGAGATAAAACAATACGAATATGAACTCACTGGTCAATGAGAAACAGATATAAATCAGGTACTAGAGCCTATATTTGCTGATAATGGATTAGATTGTGATATAGCAAGTAGCGCAGATATAGACCGAATGCTCGCTGATTGAAATGTTTGAATGATTGTAGAGAGGTGCGTCTGAGAGTGAGAACCAATACCAACAGCGCTTATTGAAGAAGTTACAAATACACTTAATTACATCAAAAATACTTTTAAGTGAAGAGCTGAAACTAAGTCTAAAAAGACCTATGAAGTAGCTCGAATATGACTTTATAGTGATTGAAATATTGAGAACTCACCTTTTGATCTTATAACTGACCTGCAAGAGATAGATAGAGTCATATTTTCAGAAGAGCTCGAATATAATTGAGTAGAAAAAGACAAAAGTGCAGATGAAGAACTCGATGATTTTCTAGAGGAAGATAAAGATTATCTCTACGAGGATGAGGAAGAGGAGGATGAAGCGGAAGATGAAGAAGTCTTAGAAGAGGGGAATGAAGACGAAGAAGAAACTACTACGGAAACAATAATTGATGAACTAGACTATCACACCTATGTTTGTGAACCAGGTGATGATCTCAGCTGACTTGATGAAGTAATTGTAGACGATATTATTGATGACATTGAGTGAACTGGATGATATATACCAAATCCCACATATTGGACCTATCCTGGATGAGTTGTTACCAACGGTACTAGTTGGTGAGGCCCATTTCCATGAGGATCGTCACTTACATGAGAATACACTCCAGTGACAGATAGTTGGGAGTGTGATAGTTTCTTTTGTATTGTTATAGAATTTCAAAAATCTAATTATTGACTTGCAGGTGGAGAAACAATGACAATAGAAACCGTTCTAAAACGTGCAGCTAAACATCTAGAAAAACCAGCAAACGCTTCCCTCACGCAAAGAAAACAGACAACTAATAACTTCGAACTAGGCTCCATTATAAAGAATTTAGGCAGTATGTTTCGAGGTTTCTGAATAGAGGTTTCATCTAAACCAGTTCCAATATTAGATCTAGAAGCAAAAAATGATAATCTGGTAGAAGGAGATTTATTTGAAATAGAAAATCTATTAAAAAAATATTATAAAAATGCTGGCCTAGATTATGATAGGAGAAATGATCTACATAATTTTACATCTAGGTCAGAGGAAGAAAGAGTTATAGAAACGGCTGGTGGGATGAGAATACCATATAGTGAAGATAAATTAAATGAGTTAGAAAAATTTCAAACAGCGCTCAGAGAAAATAATAGAATAGTTTCCCTTGCTGTAGATAAAACGATATTACAAGATGATATGAAAGAATTTTGAAAACAATTTACCGAACTAGAAAGATTTGTGGCTGCAATTGAAGATTTCTGTAAAGGAATAACTGGAATCACTGATGAAATGAAGGAGATACGTAGCCAATGAGCATAAATAAAACTATGAAAAAAAATATATTCTACATATTCTTACTTACGCTACTCATACCAAGCCAGGTATGAGCAGATGAGTGTAGTCAAAGTTGTAAGATTGCTGACGCTCCTGCTCCTGCTCTCACAGAGTACCTTACAAACTTGTCTGTTATAAAATCAAATATCCTAGAGGCACTCTCAGAAGCTGAATCAGATACTCAAAGTGAATTAAATGCAACGGAATCAACTCAAGTTGGTTCAGAAGTTTCCAGAGCGAGAGACAGGACTCAACAACTACTTGCAAGCTTTAGTTCTTTTTTGTCTTTCGGTGATTATTTTTGAAATTTTGATTTCAAGATAGCACTCCCAATAACAAATGAAGTACCAAAAGAAGTGACGCGAGATCATAGAAAAATAGAAAGTGAGACAGAGCGTTTTATACAAATCCTTGAAAGATCTGTAAAACGTGGTACGTCAGAAGTAGTAGTAGAAGATATTTGCTTATGAGTATCAAACTGTAATATCGATGCATCAAAGGCAGAAGATGCACTTACTGACATCATAAATAATAATAGGAAAATAACGAGGCTCTACGAAACTTCAATTTTGGATAAGGCTCATCTGGCAAAAGATCGAGATTTTATACTCGTATCCAATGACTTCGAATCCCAAATTGAGTCTCACTACAATAAGGATACTCTCGGTGCCTGTAGTAAATGTGATGGTAATACATGGTCAGATTTAAGTGATAAAATAAAAAATATCTCATTTAAAAACGCTGATTATAAAGAAGGTATTCAAAAGTGGAAAGATGCGTGGGCACTCCTGAGATGAGGGAAAGCATCAGGTGAACAAGAAGCTCAGCAAGCCCGACTTCTAAATGATTATCTTGGAGAACAATGAATATCAGGATCTCAAGCTGATGTTGTGCTGGATAACTTAGGAAGATATGGTTCTGGTGGACTTTCATCTAGCAATCCCCTATTTAACTCTAAAAACTATGCTCAGGCTGCAGTAGAAAATGAGATTGATACATTTGCTCAAACGCTCAGTGAGAGATTCGCTGGTGAAGAAAAAGTACCTATTGTAGCAATCACAGAAGTGAACACAGAAATAAAAGCGACTGAAGATCTCAAAGCAGAAATTAAAGCAATGTTCGAAGATCAACTCCCCTTTGCACAATGACAAGATGTTGCAAGCCAAGAGCTACAACTGCGAATACTTCGAATGCACTTTTCTCTCGTGCGAAGTATAAACATGCTTCAAAAAAATAAAAAATCCACAGAAAGAATTTGTGAAAAACAATGACAATGAGATGGTAGGTGTATTTATTAGCAACAGCTTGAATATTGCTATAAAATTCCTATACTTCACATAATATTATTATCAGAAAAATATGCTTAGTGAAAAGGAATTAAATATAATGCGCAAAAATGGACTTGTACACAAACAAGTTTTTGATGCAGTAAAAAAAATGTTAGTACCAGGAGTAAGCGCTAAACAAGTAGATGACCTTGCGCTAAAAATCTGCAAACAAGAATGAGTTTTATCCGCGTTCACAGGTGTCTATGGATACAAGTATACACTTCAAACCAGTGTAAATAATGTCGTAGTACACGGTAGACCTCTTCAGAGTATCATTTTTGAACAAGGGGATGTTGTGACAATTGATTTTTGAGTCAAAGATAAAAAACATGGTATCTGTACAGATGCAGCTTTTACTATGATCGTTTGAGACAGTGATAAATACCCTGAAAAAAAAGAATTTCTCAGAGTATGAGAAAAAGCTCTTCAAAAATGACTCGAACAAGCAACTGCTGGAAATACAGTATGAGATATATGAAGCGCTATAGAGAAATATGTTCTGAAACATGGTTATCATATTATCAGGGAACTTACAGGTCATGGAGTTTGAAAGACGCTCCACGAACAACCATATATATATAACTACGGTACTCCGTGAACGGGGACTAAGCTTAAAGCGTGAATGACTCTTGCTATAGAGCCTATCTTAGGATTAACCTCAGGACAAATAACAGATAAATGAGATTGGGAAATTTATGTGGCTGATGGAAGTATTGGTTGTCAGTTCGAACACTGTATTCTTGTTACTGATGGAAAACCAGAGATTATTGTCTAATCTATATATGAACTTTACACCACAGCAACAACAATTTATCTCAGAGTATGATATTGATCCTGCTCTAATTTTTGATGCGAGCTGAATGCATATTCAAAAGGCAAAAAGTGAGATGAAAAAGCAAAACTTACTTTTTGCGGTATGAGTAGAGCCGTGCATAGAGCAATGACACCAAATGATTATAAGAACTGGGCAGTGTGTTATGTGTAATCCAGACAGGATAGAATACATGAAGAAACTTTGAAATAAGTCACAAGGAAATTACTTACCAGTTCCACTACCAGCTGATACTCGAGATTTTGGGTTACATCACTATGAAAAACATTTAGACTGACTTACTCTCGTAGAAGCATGTGCAAATTTTATCGATTGGTTAGAAGTTATCAAAAACAGATCACAAAAAACAGTTGAGCAGTATTCTCGACATTTAGAGAAATTTTCAGAATACTTAGAAGAAAAAAACATAGATAGTTTTAATTTTACAGTGTGAGAAATAACTCTTAAATTAGCTGAATGATTTAGAAGTTATCTCTATAAATGAGAAAAAAAGATAACAATCAAAACTGCGAATGCGTATATGATAACTATTCGAAGTTTTCTAAAATATCTTGAGAAGCAGTGAGAGAAATCTCTCTCAGCAACATCAATTGACCTCATAAAAGCAGAACCAAGAAGAGTGGAGTTCCTCTCACCAGAAGAGCTAGAAAAGCTCTTTAAATCTCCAGATGCTAGTACCCTCATCGGAAAAAGAGATCTTGCAATTATGATGTGTATTTACTCAACTGGACTACGTATTTCAGAGCTTACGGCATTGAATAAAAAAGATATTAATCTAGAAACGCTCGAGTTTGCAGTGCGGGGTAAGGGACGAAAGATTAGGGTAGTATATCTTACTGAATATTCAGCTATTCTGATAAAAGAATATTTAAATGCAAGAGATGATCATCTCTCTCCCCTTTTTATCCGTCATAATGTGTGAAAAAATAATATAGATGTACTTGAGGATGAAAATATGCGACTCTCTAGATTTTTCATCACAGGAATGATAAAGGCATATGCTCTAAGGGCTATGATACTAAAGAATATCTCAGCACATACTCTCAGGCATTCATTTGCTACAACGCTCCTATGAGCGGGAGCTGACCTTCGAAGTATCCAAGAAATGCTTGGGCATGCTAGTATAACTACCACTCAAGTATATACCCATGTAACTAACCCTCAACTCAAGAATATTCATAAAAAATTTATGAAATAAGATATGAAACAACAAATACAAGACATAAAAGATCTTAGAAAGTGAAGATTTTCATGGAGGCTCCTTTGAGAAAACTTTGTATTCAAAGATTGAAAGCATTTTTATAAAATGCCTACTTTTTTGGCAAAAAATATTATGTACAGAGACAATGACTCTTATGAAAAGCTTGTCGAAGCTATGAGAATTATAAAAAAATATTTCTGACCATTAGCCAATATACCAAAAACTGAACTTTTCAAAGAAAAATCATGACACTATATCATGAAACAAGAGAATATTCCATGAGAGAAACTTACTAAAAAAGCACTAAAAAATAACCCAAAACTCCTCTCAAAGTTCGAGCGGCTCATCATAGCAAACGAGCTCATGTGGAAGAAAGAGTGAATGTTTCTCGACATACTTTGAAGCGATATAGTAGCGCACCCACAAACTATTCATAATCTCTTTACTGACTGAGGCAATATCTATATATTTGATTTCTGACTCCTAGAAAAGCAATCAAAAAATATATTCTTCAAATATTTTTCTCACTTCTGAACCTGGTTCCAGCTTAAATTCATGAAAATATTTTTTTAGTTTTTGACTTATTATTATATATATTATAATACATATAATAATAACTTTGAATACAAGAAATGCTACTAGAAATGAGCCAATGGGAAAGAATCCTAGATGAAGATGAGCATGATAGCAGTATAAACATACCAGAAGATAGCAAAGGTTTTGTTCCAATTGTTAGGAGAACTGAGTCATTAGGTTGAAGTAATTATAAAATCGTTATCTATAAGGATGATAGCATAGAAAGGATACTCTCTGCCTTACCAGAAGACAATCAGTCGTAAGATATTCTAGACCAAGCACTTGAAAAAATAACTACTACCTTTGGATCTAAGAGTAAAATCTAGATTAGAACATAATGCGTGAGCGTTATTTTGGAAAAAAATTCATCATAATAAAACTCTAGAAACAGCTTCCTAATAATATTTTTTTCATTATACTAGTAGTAATTCTAGTAGTATTTTTTTGTATATGAAACTCATAGTTGGACTTTGAAACCCTGGGGATAAATATCGAGAGACTCGTCATAATCTTGGTTTTATTTTTTTGGACAAATTTGCCCTAGAAAATTGATTTTGAGATTGGAAGTATGAGAGTAAATTTACAGCTGATATTAGTTCTGGTATTATAGATTGAGAAAAAACCTTTCTTATAAAACCTCTGACTTATATGAATCTCTCTGGTGAATCAGTAGCCAAAATTTGTAGTTTTTATAAACTATCAGCTGAGGATTTTATAGTCATCTATGATGATATTTCAATGGAGTTTTGAAAAGTAAGAGTAAGGGATACTGGCAGCGCAGGCTGACATAATGGTGTAAAAAGTCTCATACAACACTTTAAATCTAATTGGACTCGGATCAAAGTATGAGTTTGAGAAGCTTGAAAATATGATGTATCTGACTGGGTACTCTCTAGATTTACAGCAGACGAACTCATAGATATAGATAATGAAATATATAACAAGATATCTGAAGAACTAAAAAAAAACTAAAAAATATGAATCAAACAACTATAGTGCCCCTTGAGGGTGAAAAAGTGTACTTCATAGGAATAGGTGGTATTTGAGTATCTGCTCTCGCTCGATACTATTTATCAGAAGGCTATGAAGTATCTGGAAGTGATAGCACAGATTCTGCTCTTGTTCAGTCTCTCATTTCTGAGTGATGTGATATAATAGTATGATCAGATGCAGAGAGGATAACGCAAGACATGGATCTCATTATTTATAGTGAGGCTGTTCCTGCATCTCAAGATGAGCTTAGCAAAGCATGAGAGCTGTGAGTAAAAACTCTTAAATACAATGATGCTCTATGAGAAGTTGTAAACTGATATAAGCTCATAGCAGTTACAGGAACACATGGTAAATCTACTACAACAAGTATGATCTCGCAAATACTCAAAAATTCAGACGAAGACTTCAAATCTATTGTATGAACTCTACTCAAAGAGTTTGATGGAAAAAATTTTTATAGCAGATGAACTACCGGGTATTTTGCTATCGAAGCTTGTGAATACAAAGAACACTTTTTAGCATACAAACCGACTCTGGCAGTAATTACAAATATTGAATATGATCATGCAGATTATTTCAAAACTCCAGAGGATTATATCACTGCATATATTAAATTCATAGATAACATATTACCCTGAGGTTTTTGTATTATTGATAGTCATGATATAAATTCTAAATCTCTTATCTGACGCAGAGATGATATTACTTATATAGACATTCAAGATGTAGATTTTCCTGAGATTATAATGCATGTTCCTGGTGAACATATATTCTTTGATGCGAAACTGGCATATATTGTCTCACATATGATAGGAATAGACGATAAAACTATTCTAGAGACGCTCGAAGATTACTCTGGTGTTTGGAGACGCATGGAACAAATATGAACAACTCAGGAGGGAAATTTACTCATGAGTGATTATGCACATCATCCAACAGAAATTCTAACAACTCTTTCTGCCCTCAAATTATGATATCCTAATAAAAAGATTTTTGTTGTATTTCAACCTCATCAATATTCTCGAACTATAGAACTATTAGATTGATTTGAAACTTGTTTCACAGATGCTAACTCGCTAATAATTCCAGATATCTATGAATCAAGAGATAGTGATGAAGATAAAGCTAAAATGAGTAGTAAAATATTCGTTGAAGCTCTTCATCATCAAAATAAAGTTGATTGAGAGTGATTAGAAAATACTCTCAAACTTATAAAAAAATATGATAGTGAAAATCCAGACTCATCTATAATATTACTACTATGAGCATGAAATATAGATAATTTAAGATATGACATCGATACAAAATAAAAACAAGCTAAACTTGTTTTTATTTTTCTATTTCTCTATATACCTTAGCAGCATGTCATTTTGCACGAACATTCTTCCACTCTTGCAATATATTTCCTTGTTTATCAAAGAGAAAAGTAGAACGAATGACTCATGTAACTATTTTACCATAGTTATTTTTTTCTCCGTATGCTCATAATTGTTTATGTAGAGTTAATTCAGGATCAGAGATGAGGTCTATGTTTAATTCTTGACTAGAAATAAATTTTTGATGTGATTCTACTGAGTCTTTAGATACTCAGACAAGTGTTATTCATAGTTTTTTATATTCTGATACCATGCAGGAGAAATCTTTATTCTCTACAGTGCAGCCAGGAGTATTATCTTTTGGATAGAAGAAAAGAAGCGTTTTATCTGAAAATGAAAATAATTCTCAAAGAGTAAACTCTCATGCTTCTCAAGAAGTACTTACAGCAGAGTATTTTGTATCTAAATTTACTGACATATATTTATTGTTTTCAAATAAAATTATTCTTAGTTACCTCACTTTGAGCAAGTATTCGGATAAATAATCGTGATATAAAGAAAACTGTAAAGAGACTCACGAGTATTCAGAGAGCGAGTATAAAACCAAATCATTTAATCATATTGATTCCAAATATAAAGAGGATTCCAGCAACTATGAGTCCAGTAATATTTGCGTCCCATATCGCAGAGAATGATTTATCAAATCCTATCCTCACAGCTTCTCTGAGATCTTCTCATTTTTTAATTTCATCCTTTACTCTCTCAAAGATGAGAATATTTGCATCAATAGCAATACCAATAGATAATACAAGTCCTGCAATAGAAGCTAGAGTTAATACAACTCCAAACTGTTTAAGGATAGCCAGTGTTATTGCTATGTAGATAAATAGAGCGACAGCAGCAATAAGTCCTGAAAGTCTATATATATATATAAGGAAAAGGAGTATAGAAACGAATCATAATATTCATGCAAAAATTATTTTTTCAAGAGAGTCTTGGCCTAATCTTGCATCTATAGTTCGTTCACTTGTTAAGTAAATTGGAGCAGGTACGACACCAATATTAATATCGTCGGAAAGAATTCTTGCAGAATCTGGAGTATAATTTCCAGTGATAACAGCTCTTCCGGATAAGATTGGTTCATCGATATTTGGTGCAGTTAAAAGCTCCCCACCAACAAATATTGCCATTGGGTTTCAAGTAAGCCTTTTTGTAAGATTTCCAAATATTTTAGCTCCTTCTGTATTAAAGGTTAACTCAATCATAGCTTTACCTATACCATTTCATTGGACCGATGAATTAATAAAATACTTATCTGAAAGTACTCTTCCATCCTCATCTTCAGCTGGCACCCAAATAGATGGTTCAGCTTTAATAAATATATACTGATATGATTCTCATGATTTTTTATAAATAAGATGTCATGCAACTCATGCTTTATCTTGTACATCAAGAAGCTTTGATGCATATCCGTTTTCACTAGTCGAAAAATCTAAAATTCAAGATCCAGTAGAGTTAATATACATTTCACTTAAGTTTGTACTTGTTCCGATAATAACATTATCAGTGTTTGTTGTAACTCTTTCAGACTCTATAGAAAAGCTATCAGTTTTTGAGCTAAGTTCTTGATATATTTTTTCAGCAAGTATTTTCCTCGCAGCTAAATCTTCAGCTGTGATATCTTCCCTTAGTTCCTTAAATTCTATTTTTACCACTTTTCCAATAGCAGCTTTTGCTCTCTCTATATTATCAGAGCTTTGGAGGGCATCATTTCATTTCAGTGGAATTTGAACAATAATATGCTCTTCCCCACCGTAACTAGCACTCGTTATAACACTGTCGTTAATATTAAGTGTTTCAACTCGTTTATCAATAATAGACTTCAGTCCTTCTATTACAGCCTCTTTTCTCTGTAAGTTATAATCTTCTTCAAGTATAACTTCTGTTAAATCTACTTTATAATCTAATTCGATTCATCCACTTAAATCAAGCCCAAGCTTATACTCAGAACCTGAAAATGGAAGCTCTAAATTAAAATAACTCCATGGCAAAGCAAACAGCATAATAAAACATCCTCCGATAGCAGTCAAAAACAGTTTAAATATCAGTGATTTCATAAAATAACTCAACTCTCTCCTGAATCCTCTCCCTTTAGAAAGGGAAAGAGGCTGCATTTGAGATAAATAAAATAATGCCCCTATTCTATGGAAAAAGAATGCTATTCCAAAAAAAAACTCGGGATTAATCCTGAGTTTTTTCTATTTCATTTTGTTCATCTTTCTTCTTTCTTGCAAGTTGTCCACAAGCAGCATCGATATCGTCTCACATTGTAGCTCTGATAGTAGAGACTACTCAGTATTTTTGGAGAATTTTTTGAAATTTTTCTATTATAAATCTTGGTGTTGTTGTATATCCATCTGATGATGTCCCTTCTCAAGCATTGTATGGAATAAAGTTTACATGAGCAAGTCTTCCCTCTAAGAGTTTTCAAAGCTCATCAGCTAGTTTGAGGTGATCATTTACTCCATTAATCATGATGTATTCGTAGAATATTCTTTTGTTCGTCTTGTCTGTATAATTATCCAGACTAGCCATAAGAGCTTCTATGTCATATGTATGATCTACTGGCATGATAGATTTACGAATCTCATCATTAGGAGCATGAAGAGAAATTGCGAGAGATGTTTGGGGAAAATCCTCAGTAAATTTATTGATTCATGGAACGATACCACAAGTAGAAACAGTTACTCTACGATTTGAGAGGTCAAATTTCTTTTGATCAGTAAACATATAAATTGCCTGCTTCATCACATCGTAGTTGAGCATAGGTTCTCCCATTCCCATAAATACAACATTTCGCAGTCGTGATCATTCGTCGTTTACAAGTTTTGCAGCATACATTACTTGCTCTATTATTTCATAGAGTGGAAGATTTTTTTGAAGTCAAAGTTTACCTGTAGCACAAAATGTACAAGCCATTGGACAACCAGCTTGGCAGCTAATACAAAGAGTATTTCTCCCTGATAAATGCCGCATTAAAACAGCCTCAATTAAGAGATCATCTGTGGTTTTAAAGAGAAATTTACTTGTCTGATCATTCTTAGATGTAGCCTGGTGTTCTACTTCGAGTGATTGATAAAAACAATTTTCTTTGAGAAGCTCTCGAAGGTCTTTTGGTATAGTCTGGATTTCATCAAAATTTGTGATGAAATTTTTATAGATCGCATTTTCTATTTGACCATACCTGAACGCAGGAATTTTATTTTCTGCAAGAAGCGCTTTGAGCTCTGTCTGATTATGTATTGAAAAACGTATCATAGTTGAACGTTTAGGTTAAGGCTCGGGGATTGTATAGAATTTTTTATGATTGTAAAGCCAAAAGTATTGTGATTTTATGAAACTTTTTTATACTCGTTATTATACAATATATTTTTCTATTTTTCTATGAAACATTCTCTCAAAGCTACATCAATTATAGAAGCTATGATTGTACTTCTCATAGTTGTGAGTTGAATCACTGGAGTATATACTATCCTGAACTCTTCTCAAAAATTAGCGATTAGCACCTGAAATAGGATTGAAGCTATACAAATAGCCCGAGACTGACTCGAAGCATTTACTAATATTCGTGATACAAACTGGATACTCTACTCAGCTGATTATGAAAATTGTTGGAATACTTATAACTATGATGCTACATGTATTTGAAGTTCTGGCACATCAACTGATACAGTATTATGAGCTTCTCAAGGATTTTGAATCTATAAAAATTCAAATAATCAGTTTGAACTCATAAAGCACTGATGAATCATGGCATGATATTCAGACTCTACATACAGAACAAATTTTAGAGTTCAAAAAGATAGTAACTGATTTTATACTCAAAGCTGATCCGTAGATTTTAATCCTATCTACACCAGAGAAATACAAATCAGTTATCCTGATGGTGATTCAGATACTGATAGAATAGAGGTCACAGCTCTGGTACTATGGTCTGACTCATCTTCTTCAGCTCCTCAGAAGGTAGAGATGAGTACAAT
>JAJOLH010000060.1 GCA_021129415.1 Candidatus Altimarinota bacterium
ATGAACTGGATTCTCAACTCACATAATTTATATATTTAATATTAAATTTATATAAATATTCTCTCATAGTTTTAGATAAAAATCAACTTTTTAGAGTTAATGCTATTTAGAGGGACATTTTTTAGAAGTTTGTACACATTATTTGTGCGCTTTTCTATTGATTTCAACATGTTTTCTGCTACTATGTTTAAAAGTCTCATTGTTTCTTTGTACTAGCCAAAAAAACTATCAAATTATGTGGAAACAAAAAATTCAACAGAGTATCTCTTTTCTCCTCATTTTTTTCCTTCTCTTTTCCTTTACGCTTAGGATCCCTACTGAACTATTCTTTGCTACTCAAACATATGCGGGAGACAAGGAGTTTTATAATCTTGTTTCAATCATTGTCGATGAAGAGAGCTATGACGATGTAAAGTCTAAACTTGTGAGGTATTCACGAGATATACAAGCTACACTAGAAAACACGCGTGTTGTGATACTTCCAACTCCGAGTGATGCAAGCGTGCTAGATATTGCGTCTCTCAATGAATCTCTATTTTTTGAGTGATATAAAGCGCATAAGGACGTTGATTATGAGTCGAGACTTATCTGAACAGTCTTAGTTTGAAAAATACCTCTTCCTGTGGTATTTGACGGATCTGATTCGAGTAGGAGTATGTTACCATATGTAGATTTCGAAGAAAAATCATACATATTTAATCATGAGTCTGGAAAATATGAGAGAAGTGAAAGCGCTCCTTGAGATCTCTTGCCTGAAGTTTGGCATGGAGTGATATCTCCAAATACTTGAAATTCATGAGATGACATACAAGCAATAAATGATTATTTAGATAAAAATCATGATTTTTATACTGGGCAATGAGTTTTTGATCAAGAAAAGTGAGTCATAGATGGAGTAGATACACCTGCTGACGACGATTATGAGCCGTATGTATTTTATTATGATCAGTTTAGAGAAAATGAAGCCTTGCAATACCAAAAATATGCAGGGTATGAGATGTATCTCCAAAACATAGAGGATATTACATATAACAGATACTCAAAAGAACTTGCTAAAAAGGTTTCAGATCAGGTTCTCGGGATTCAGAACGCAGAGCTTCAGGATCTGTTAATAGCAGTTGATCCAGAATTTGATATATCAGGAATCGAAAGTGGACCAGATGTAAATGCTTCATCAGATGTACTTACGAGATATATCACTGATAACTCTACAAAGAAATTTTTAGAAATATTCAACGGATCAACTCTCTGAGAAATGAGAAAGCATGTGTATAATGCAGGACGATACAATGATGGAGGAAGTAGAGTAAATATGGATATGCCTCCATTTTTAGTTTCAGTACTTGATCAAGTAAGTGGTGAGATTATCAAAAATGTAAATACTTCTCTTGAAACAGAGATAAGCAATGTAGTTCAAAACTGACTTTCTCGAGATATAGCGATGGTGGAGTCTATCTCTAAACCAGATGTTTGAGTGCAGAGATCATGTACTAACATTTATTCATGATACTATTATGGGCAATTAGCTGAAGATATAACAACGGCAAGTCAATGTTCTATCTACGCGGGTTCTACCGAGGGTAATGGTACTCTTGTTGAATCAAACAGAGGATATAATATAAACAATGTTTGACCTGATACAGCATTATGCTGACAAGGGATGGAATATAATAACTCTACAGGAAAGGTTACAGATGGACTCACAGGGTATTGGGGAAAGAACTCTCCTGTAAATCTAGAAACTAATGAATGAAATTATAGCCAATTTCAGCTAGGAGATGTAGATCTCCACGGAGGTATACGACCAATATACGATGTACTATGAGCAAAAGAAATAAGTGATAGTACAAAAATACCTTCTCCACTTGATTGTTTTCAAGACCTCAGCCTCATACAAACAACAAACACTTTTGAACACCATTATACTACATGATGAGATGATGATGAGCAGGATCATTATATATGTAGAACTAAATTCGTACTTCCTCTCAGACCAGGAGATAGTGTTCAATACTATGAAAGATATGCATTAAACAGTTCAGCATTAGGTATAAATAATAGTCCTGTTGCTACAACAAACACAAGTAGATTTTGTGCTGCTGATAATATAAAATATCCAAATACCGTAGAAATACTTTGAGATGTTTTCCAGGATTATAAGAATTGAGTTTCATCAGGAACATGTACTACAGAGGTTTTAAATATAGGAGGAAATTCGTATACAAAACCTAATAATAATGTATGTACTACTTCTGGAGGAGATGACGGAGAAACAACATGTAGTTGTGATAGTGTATGAGGGACGAGTATAGCAACGATATCTTATAAAACTATTCCATCAGAGATTCTTCACACCTCTCCAACAGACAGGGAGTTTGGCTTACAAACACAATCTCTTTTCACTCCATCACTCCCAATAGATAGTGATAGATATATAGACTTTATTGGTGCTGCTGGAGGAAATGCTGGAAATGACTATGGATACCAGAGGATAGATTTTCCTCAACTTTTCCGAGTGAATCTAGATCCTAATGAGCAGCTCACTCTTGATAACACAGCTGCAAAAGTAAAAGAGCATCTCGATGAGGTGTCACTACAGATGAATAATGTCATCACTAGCGCGGATCCTGCAGGACTATCAGGAAATGACCTAGATATATATAATATTCTCAAAACCTGAGAATATCCTGACGCTGATATTGATTTATATGGACTCCTTCAGGATAAGCCACTTGAGGTATTTACTTTAGATAATCAGAGCAAGGAAATTTCATATTTTGATACGCTCGTATTTGCTGTGTTTTGGAACAATCTTGATACAGTTTCTTCGAAATATAAATTTATTTTCCAAGAGTACCTCTCAAATGAGTTTGAAGGAAATGACCATGGTTTCCATCTACCAAAAGCAAAAAAATCCTATGAGTTAGTGTATATGGCTGCTCCGGGTGATGCTCAAAATATGTATGTAAAACTTGATCCAGAACTCAAAGGAATCCACCCTTACGCTGATATTATCTCAGCTAATATTGCTCTGCAAACTACTATTAATGCTGGAAATGTTGGAGATCCAACTATTGCAGAGTGAGAGTTTGAGTGTGCTCCACCAGATGGTGTAAATATATTTCAATGGATTCCTGCGGTTATTTGTTGGCTCACAGAAATGCTCCCTCCTACTATTAAAATCTCTAGTGGATCTTGTTGAGAGGACTTAAACTTAAGCGATGAAGAAAAAGAAGAAATACAGGCTTGTAGTATTGATGAAAATAAAAATGGAGTGAGCGATTGTATCGAAGAAAGATTGGTAGGTTGATCAATACGAATGCTCTCTGATGCGGGTAAATATTTTTACAATTCATCAGGTATTTTGATATCTGAAATATTTACTAAGGACGATGAACTCGCGAGTTTTGATAGTAGTAGTTATATTGCTCACTCTCTTGCGCGTGTAGTTATCCCCGTAGATAACGAGTTGGTATTTGATGAGAGTAACTCTCTTGTTGTTTATGATAAAGATATTCCAGCTCTCTCTACAGAAGATGCGAGGAAAGAGGCCTCAAAATATATTAGTTATAGTGATATAGAACTTAGAGCACATAGATGAGGTACTAAAACATATTTTTATACTAAATGAAAAGATGCAAACATATATTTTGAATCTAATTTGAATACTCAAGATATTAATGGAAACACAATAGTCGATCTCGATAGTAATAAACTAGAGATACAAGTGCGAGGAGATAGACTCTTTATATCAACGTATCAAATTGATGGTCCATGAGACTATATTGCTGACAACTCTATTATAGCGTCTCATGAAGCTAACGTATGTATTGTTGATGGATCTACTAATACCCCTGAAGCATCATCAGTCGAAGCAAACTCAATCTCTGAAGCTAAAGAGAAACTTCTATTACTGATTCAAAACGTTTCTAGAACTGGGGTTAACTTAGGACTTAACTATCCTCTTTCGGTGGAGCTTATATACAATGACGAGAGAGTATATTATGAACAAGGGCTTACAAGTGAAACTTTAGAAGATGTTTACCCACTACTAAATCTATCTAAGTCGTGACGATATGAGGCTCACATACGTGATAATGATGGTTTCCATAGTTACAGAGTGTTTGATATCATAGCTGAAAAAGCTACAAAAATAGATACAGTACTAGGTTCTAATATAATAGAGACAGGAGGAAATGTATCTACTCATATAATCAGCATACTTGATAGATATGATAATGCAACAACGGGTGATATATATACTATTGAGATGTCACTTGATGGTGGAGGACTTGTATTTGATGATAATGGTGAGGATGAAATCGAGTACCAAGTTGTAGAGTGATACAAAGCATTTAGACTGAAAAGTACTTCAAGAGATAGAAATAATACTTTAAATATTAGCGTAAAAGATGTTTCTGGAAACATTATAGAAGAAGAAACACATACGATTAGAACTATAGATACTATAGATTTAAATTTCAGTCTTATCGGAAGTATACCGAAAGTATGAGGAGATACATATACGTATAATGTAGAATTTTTAGATGAAGATGGAAATCTCCTAACAGATTTAGACTCGAGAGTATACTTTGGGATTAATAAAATATATTGAAAAGCTCTTAGCCCATATACTCAAGTATCATGAGGGACTGCGCAAGTAGTATTTACCACTCGGACACTTGCTGCAAGAAATATCGATATAGAGATTCAACTTGAGTGATGAAATGATATTTACAGTGAAAAAATTACTATCTTGCCAGATGTTGCTATAAAGATTGACCTTAATCTGTCATCTGACAAGATTGAGGCAACAAGCGAAGAGAGTGCGATATTAGAAGCAGTACTTAAGGATAGATATAATAATGATGTATTTACAGATAGCTCTACGGTATTAGATATTGAAATTCATGAAAAATCAGAGAATATAATTTCCGTTGATTCTCCAAGTAAAACTGCAAATGTTGGAAAAGTTCAATTCCAAATTTTTGGAAGCGAGATTCCATGACTTTGATATTTCAAAGTTTCTTCTCTTCCTGATTTATCAGAAAATAGTTTTGATTTAATAGGGCAAGCACCGTTTGCAAATGAAAGACTTATCATCCCAACTATGACATCTGAGAGTTGAGAACTTTCAAGCACGGGGAGAAAGTTTTATAAAACATATTCAAATTCTAAGTTTATATCAAAATTTATATCTGAGAAAAAGCTTATACAGAGTGAAGCATATAGTGAACTTCCTTGAGTTTTAAAACAACAAGTATTAGATTTTTGGAATGAAACAAATTCTCTCACAGTAGCTGGACTAGGGGAGAATGCTGGAAGTATAGAAACATTTTTCTTTTGGGATGGTGATGATATACAAGGGAATGCATACAATGGTATGTACTCTGTTCTCCTCGGAGCTCCTTATGGTGACGTGTCACAGGAAAACTATCTTGCTGGTGAAATCCTGTTTGATAGAGATAACTCTGCTCTTGCTGTGAGCTCCCTTATCAACACTCCATATAAATTTTATGATAGTGTTTCTTTTGAAGAAAATTGATTTGTATCTGTAAATAGGAGTGGAGATATCACTCAAGATATCGAACTTGTAAGTAGATTTGATTGAGAAGGGAGACTCGTATTAGATATACATAATAACGCGTTAGAAACATATATTTGAAGAGCATATTATAACCTCACTGATGAGAGTGATATTAGTCTAAGTGTAGATGAAGATGCTTGATTTAGTGTAGAGCTTAGCTGAGATGATGCTACTATTCTATCCCCTAACTGACAAGTTCTTTTAGAGGTTTATGAAGCGTGACGGTTTGAAAGACATTCTTGACTAGATACGCAGGTAGATATGAATTACTCTTGAGAATGAATAAGACTCAACTTATTACTTTGATCTCAAGTTATTGGTCAAATGTTGCTTGTATCTGATCTCAAGACAAATGTTACGAGAGATGAAAGCATCCTCGAAGTAAAACTCTCTTCACTGCAAGATACCATTATATTATATATTGCATCTAACGGGTACTCTTCTCGAAATGTTCAGAGTAGTGAGAATGAAATGGCATTAAAAATATATTACCAAGACCCATTTGCGAGTAAATATACGCTTAACAGTTTCCATAATAATGATACATTATGATTTGAATCATCACAAGATGAGGCTGGTATAGGATGGCAAGATTCTAACACTATGATGCTAAGTTTTTCTGCTGGAGAAAGTGTTTGAGAAGCATCAATGAATTTTCATAGCTTTTCTCTCATAAACCTCTGAGATCCAGTAGCATCTTTGAAACCACTTAAAAACTTCTTTAGTGGAACAGATACTCAAAAATCATTTGATCCTACTCTATGAGAAATTATAGATGACAGTGAGGGGTTGATTGGCTACCAAGTCTTTGATTACAACAATGATGATAGAGAAGATATACTCACAATACATAGAGATGGTTACGCTGCTCTTGCTGAAAATGATGAAATAGAGGGGTGATTTATATTCCAGAGAAACCTTGTTTTTGCCGCTGATGGCTGATCAGTGAGAATGGTGAAAACATGAGATTTTTCAGGTGATGGATATGAAGATATATTCTTTGTTACAGAAACAGGTGAGGCAGCACTGTATAATAATCATGAAAAAGATTTCTATAGATTTGATATAGCTGACGATATGAGTTTGAGCTGAGCTATAATCCAAGCAGAAAGCTTTGATATGGATAGTGATGGAAAGGATGATATTATTACGCTAGATGATGCTGGAGAGATACATATATTTTATGGAAATGGTGAAGCTGAATCTCCTGATTTTACAAAGAAGTTTATATGAGATGGGTATGCTATCGAGCTTTCTAGCACTGCTACAAGTCATGGAGGATGAGTTTTCTATGATGGACTGATTCAACTTTCAGATGAGAGAGCAGCTGATATACTGCTCAACTCAGAGGAATACCTGACAGAGCTTAATGAGGCTTTAGAGGATGGAGAAGAATGAGAAACTCCTGAATTTATTGATGAATCTCTGGTAGAAAGTTTTCTCTATATGGCCCTCCCATATATCCCAACAAATTTTGAAAACCCACTCACTAATGAAGAAATAGTTGAAGATGCGCTATGAAATGACGAATCAGTAGCAGAGTTTTTAGAAAACTACTCTGACTATGCTTCATACTCATGACTTCAAAATGCTTATAACACTCAGACGTACTTCTTGAGAAGTCAGTATGCTGACAATGAAGGAATAGAAATCACAAAAACATTTACAGATACTACTCCTCCTCACCTGCAAACATGAGATAGTGTATATTATGATATATCGATTAAAAATACTTCTTCCACTCGTAAAAATAATATTGCATATGTAGATAGTATTCCTGCATATTTCCACTTTGTCTCACAGGATTTTATAGTACTAACTCAAGATAATTTAGTAGTTGAAAGAAAGCCTTGAATTGATGGATATGAAATCTTGCTTGATTGATTTTTCCTTGAACCATGAGAAGAGACTATTGTGAGATATGAACTAACAACACTTCCACTATCATATGGTTATATGCAAGTATGACTTTATGAGGCAGGAGAGCTTTGAGATGACATATATGGAGATATTATCCTAAAGGATGATGAGCAAAATTGTTGAAGACAAGCAGATATTTATAGATCAACAGCAGTACGTAGTTACTCTGCTGGAACAACTATACCAAACTGTGAGGCTGCCGATATAGATGTTGGAAATAGCTTTCCAGAACTTACTGATGAAGACAATAACTGAGTCCCAGATTATCTAGATAATCTTTTAGACGCAGAGTGAAATATATGAGATGAGGTTAATGATGGGGCTGGAGGTATTTCAGATGATTTCCAAGCTGTAATAGACTACGGGGATGAAATATTAGAAGAGTTGTGATTAGATAGTGATGGTGACGGGATTCCTGATAGTGATGATACTATGGATAGTACGGATAGCGCAACAGACTTTATGTGAGCTCTTGATAGTATCAACGAGAGTATAGATGAAATATCTGAAGATATAGATGAACTAATGCAGGGACTGAGTTGCTGATTTTGAGGATGAAGTTGTATTGCAACTCCACTTAACTGGGCTCCATTAGCTCCAGGTAATGATCCTACCTTATTTGGAAAACCTATTGGAGATGGACTCAGAGTATGAGAAGGGATACCAATTTTCTCTGCTTTAACTGGTCGACAAACATCTTGTGGTACTTCACCATGTTGTTTGCCATCTGTATACCCAGCAACATCTGCTACATTTATTCCTGGACCGTTCTGTTGAGGACCTGGTGCTGGATGAAGATTATGAGTAAACTCACCAACAAACTTTGTACGACTTTTCGCAACTCCAACTCTTACTGGAGGTTTTGGGATTGCAGTGTGTTTTTGATCTCCAGCAATTGTTGCTGGAAATGCAAACCCTCCTTGAGTACATCCAATCGTTCCTGGATGAAACTGTATCGTTGCTGCTATACCACTTATGAGTTGTGAATGATGAGAATGAGATCCTGGAGTACTTTGATATCCATACCCATGAAATGGTTTTGGACTAATTCATGCCAACTGTGATGGAGGTACTCAAAATGATCTCCATAGTCCTCTTGAACTCGAGTCAAATTTTGTACTTGATTATCTAGAGTACCTCAAAACAGGAGTACAACCAGATACTATGTACGATAATTATGTTGATGCATTTTCTACTCTTTCAGACGGAAACTCTGGTGATTATTACTTACCAAGTGAACCACTGATAAATATATGAGGAGGTTGAGATACAAGCATGTCATCATCTATTAGTCTTGATACATCAGCCCTTGGTACCTGAAACTTTGGAGATGTGATACAGATTAATAATAAACGAGTAGCAGGGTTCCCTGGATTTATGATGGACTGGGTAGAGAGGCAGCTCGATGAGATTACTTCAAAACTGACTAACCTCCCAAAGATATTTGTTATACTTCCAGACTTTGGATGAATATTTGACTATAGTTTTTCTGGATTCGGAGATGGATTATCACAATCATTCCAAGATGGTAAAAACAATAGCGCTGCTGAAAGACAAAACAATCAAGGACAAGTAGATTCTCTCCGAGCTCAAAAATCATGATTAGATTGTAGTTGAAAAGACCTAGTGAGATGTAAAAGTATAGATCTCAAGATAGTTGGTGCATCGCAAAGTAAATACACAAACTCTTGAAAAGAAACTCTATCTGGAATCAGAGAGGTATATGAATTTATATGAAACATTCCTCTTGTAAATCTAGAAACAGAAACAATAACCGTAAATGTTCCATGGATAGAACCAGCATCAATAGATAGGGCTCTCATAGATTGGAATAGTAGTTTAGATCAATGGAAAAATCAGTTAGAATCTAAATCAGCTGCTTGGTCGGGAGGAGCAACATGTAGTTGAAATGAAGCAGATATTGCTAGATGTCAGAGTGAAAATGATATAAAGAAAAAAGCATATGTTGACACAAGCGCGTTTGTAGCATCACTCGAAAGAAATATTCAAACTCTTGAGGAATATAAAGAGTTCCCAGATAAACTCGCGAAACTTATAAATATTAAAGAAGTATGGCTTGAACAAATACTTTGTAATATTGAGGCAATCTCTAAACTTGTATGAGAGTGGGTTTCTAGTAATGGAGATAGATTTAAAGCGTGGGTAGAGTTATATATCCTTATCAAAGCGATCCTAAAATCATGGCAATTATTTATTGATGTATTTGCGGGATATGAAGCTGAGTGTCATGAGTGTAAAAATGAGAGACATGATTTGCAAGACTTTATATTCCAACTTATCTCTGCGGTTATACCATCTCCTCCTATTATACAGTTCCCTAAATGGCCAGATATTATTCTAGACTTGCATAATATCAGAGCGTGAATGACGGTATATATGCCTGACTTTGATATCAACTTGAGACCAATCGTATTACCTACTCTTCCTGTTCTTGGTCTTCCAGATGTACCGAGCCTTGGTTTCTCTCTTCCTCCATTACCTCAACTTCCTAGTTTTGAGATCCCTGAGCTTCCTGATCTCCCAACACTTCCTACGATTGAGCTTCCTGATCTCCCACCACCACCAAAAATACCAAAACTTTTTGGGAGTGTTGAAGCAGTCCTCAATATTATGAAACTTATCACAAAGGCTATGTGTATCCTAAAGGGATCTCCATTTGTTCCTGAGTGGAGAGCTTGAGACCAGATCGCATTCCTAACGGAGAGAAATGGATATCTTCCAACTGATTTTATCGATATACAACCACCAGCATTCTCATACTCTGCTATTTCTGCAATAAAGGTCACAACATATGTAAACCTTGAATTTGAAATGGAATTCATTCTAGAAGCTGTACGTAGTATTACTGCTCCACTAGATAAGATATCAAACAACATAGCAAACATGTTGGATATATCTATATCTAACATTGACCTATCAGAAGCTATTCCAAGTGATATCAATATTGATCTCGAACTTGATGGTGAATCAGAAGTTAATATTTCACTCGCTCCACTCGATGAAAATCCTGAATGAATGCTCTTTATAGCGAGCCTCTTAAGTTCTAAATTTATTGAACTCATTAGTTACATGGGAGATAATGCTCACCTGACAATGACGAATAGAGAATTCTCCCAACATATAGGAGAGCAATTAGCGAGTAACAGTATTACTTCAAACCCAAGAACACAAGAGCTACAAAATCTTTGGTCAGAAGTGTTTGCTTTGAGTTACTCTGCAGAGGATGCATTTATTGAGAAACTACAAAATGATAACCGAGAAAAATTCCAAACTCTAGAAGATATTATCTCAACCGAGATACAACATACGAGAAAGCAACAGGAGGCTCTAAACAATATCTGAGAACCTAACTATATAGTCCAAGTATCTGAAGAAAAAAACGATAGATTTGATGCGTATAATACTCTCATGCAACCCTATAACGTTAAAACATTAGACGCTGCTATATCTCTCGTCTCAGGTGAGAGTATAGAGTCGAGAAAATATAGAGAAGATATAGAAAACTCTTGAGCAGATCTCATGAACTCTATTAGAGGTGGATTACAGTCATACAAAGACAATACACTTCTCTCTGACCACGATGGAACATCACACGCAGCGGATGCAGGAGGTGGTACATGTCATAGTAGTAGCGCATATGAGTATGTATACGAGGGGATCTATGTTCTAGAAGATGGAAAGAATTATAAACTATTTGATTATACTGATCTGCTAAGAGGAGATGAAGAACTTACTCTCTCTGATCTCGATGGTGACGGTGATGATGACGTGCTATACCTCATGAACTGAAAACTATACTTTAAAGAAAATAGAAAAAATACAGATACTAAACAACACATTTCACTCCCACCACTTATACTTGATAGTGATGACAATACTTTCTACAATGGAGATGTGCACTATGAAGCTGTAAACGGGTTTAATGAAGCATCCGTAAGTGATGGTGCGATTAATGTAGAGTTTAGTAGACCAAGTAATGAAGATATAAAAAACTTTAGGATGAGCTATCATACTATAGTAGATAAATATTTAGATGATGACGATACATTTATTCCGACTAATGTTGAAACGCATATTGTTGACGCGATAGCAGATATAAATTATCTCTGAATACTCGAAGAAACAGATACTTACACAGTCTCAAAACACTTAGCAACACTCTCATATGCTGGAGGAATGAATGGGGTAAAACTGACAAATGATAAATTCCAAAACATTAGAGAACAGCTTGCTGATAATGTAGTAGTGACTCTTACCTCATGAACTCCGATCTACGCGTCAGATGATGATTTTGAGATTACTTATTTACTATGAAGTGGTGAGGAACAGGCTCTGAGAGTTGATCAATATACATCAGTATCATTTAGCACTCCGATACAGGTTACAAGCCTCAGTGGGAATGCTTTCGTATCTATGGGAATTTCTGTAGATATAGAAGATACTAATTTAGTGGATTACATATGAATGCCGCTCTTACCTGGAGCGCATATTGAGTATGATGGAAATACAGACCTTCTCAATGAGAGTTCGCATATAGATATACGTTATTATGATGGATCTGAAATCCAGATGGATATGAGAGATATTGAGTGATATAGGCTCTATGATCTATGAGATACTTTCGATAGAGATTATAGGATCAGACTAGAGATACCAAATGATTTTTATTACGCGCGTATAAATGGGTTTAAGGATAACGTTGATTCAACTCTTTCTCGTCAAATACTCTTGGCTCCTCAGATATACAGTGATACCCTAGCTCCTCAGATTTGACTCACTCAAAAGATTAGAATCCCAGTATACCAAAGTCAAAAGATTGATTTAACTCCATATATTTACGAGGACTGAGGTCTCGGTGGTATTTCTGATGTTCGTATTGATTTCGATTTATGAGTAGATAGTGATGGGGACGGAGATGCAAAAAATGATGCTGACAGCGAAAATATTATTATTACTAAAAATGCAGTTAAAATAGAAATAGAGTTTGGACCATATGATGAACTATTTGAGAAAAACATCCTCATAGCCCTTGAAGATGATAATGGAAATATAGGATCGAGAGAAGTGTGATTTGAGGTATATCCACCACAACCAACTATTACCGATATACAAGATAATACAATTATTTGAGTAATTGATGAAGATCTACTTAATGAACCAGTACGTATTTATAGATATAGATGAGGACTGATAGAGAAACTTCAAGCAGCAGATGGAAGAGATTTCACTGAGACGGACTTAGATTGAAACTATAACTTTGAAACCAGTGAACGGTCTGACGGACTTGTACTCTCACACTCATGAGTTACCATTGCAAGCATTGACGAATATACATGACGAATAGATATATCGGATATCCTCGTGAGTACTCAAGTGCTCTCCACGAACAATCCACTTAATGATTCTGTATATCCAGAGATACAAATACTGAGACTTGCGACTCCGATATTCCGTCAATTTGTGAAAATCCCAGAAGGAGAAGTAAATATGGTATCGACACTCAATAATTTAGAAAACACATGAATATTCATGAAGCTGTTAAACCAAGAAGAGTACTCAAGCTTTAGAATTCCACTCTGAGCTCAGTATAATCCATGAAGTGTTTCTGTATATCTCTCTAGCGATGACAGTAAAGAATCAGTTATGACGATATTCAACGATGGACGTATCAACATAGATCTAGATAACTATAAACTTGAGTATAGGACACTCTGAGATGATGCTTCACTTGTATTAGTTGATACTACTACATGAACAGACGTTGCTCAGGTGGTATATCATATGAATGCAAGTTACATTCTTAGATAGTAAAATAAGACATAAAAAATAAACCTTCGAGTATTCGAAGGTTTATTTTTTAACTTGCTGATCTATTAATAGTATTTAGCTAAGATTTCCTTATTCTGCGGAGTCTTCTATTGCTTCCTGAGCATCTTCAGTATAGTAATAGTCATCATACTCATATGTATTACAATCTAGTTCGTCACTTTCAGCGTAGTAAAAACATGATTCTTCTTTATCGTCATAGTATTTATAACAATTGTAGTCACCATTGTCATAGTTGTAACATGTTTGAGTGTATTCATCAGTTTCAGTTTCTATGAGTTTGTAACCGTACTCATATGTATCACAATCTGTTTTACCTGTCTCAGTTAGATACTCACAAGTTACAGATTTATCTTCATAGTATTCATAACACGTAGTGTTTCCATTGTTGTATATATAACAAGTCGTAGTGTGATCATCGAATGTAAATTCTTCAACCTCATATTCCCAGTCAGTATATACATAGTCGTTACAATCAGTTATACCAGTTTCAGCTATATACTCGCAAGTTTCAGTTTTATCATCGTAGTACTTGTAACAAGTGCTATCTCATGAGTCATATGTATAACAATCCTCTGAATAATCATCATACTCGTTTGATGTATATTCATAATCATCATAGTACCCATAGTCATAATCACTATATATTTCGTCGTATATCTCATCAAAGAACTCTTCTATATCTTTTGTTTTTGTAGGAGCTATTATTTCTTTTGCGGCTATACTTCTTCTTGTACCAACATTTGATATACTGAAATCTAAGTAGTTATCATTGTTAGTAGATATATTTAAAGACATATCCATATTATTTTTTCCATGTCGACCATCATACGAGAGAGCTGAATCAATATGTATACTCTCCACTCCAGGGAGATCATATGTTATTTCTTTTGATTCAATATCACATCAACCAGAGATATCTAGAAATTGTTTTTTCAAAGGTCAGTTAAACTCACATATAACACTTGTATCACCATCAGATCAACTCATACTTACAGACATATTTTTGTTCCTGTATATTCATTGCATATTAAAGTCATCCTCAATTATGAGTGAGTATTCACCCATAGATATTGCTCCGTTGTTGTCCATTGAAAGTGATAAGCTTCAATCAAAACTATCATCTCAGGCACTCATTGAAAACGATTCTTCTGGCATGAAATCAAAACTCATATGTGATTCACCATAGTAGCTAGAAGAACTATCAGTAAATAGTCATTTAATTTGTTCTACTCCATTATCATTCCATGATATATCCATGCTAACAGTCTCTCCAGCATCGTGTATATTCATGCTAAGAGTGCTAAGTTCATCAATAGTCATGTTTATGTTGAGACCCGAGTCTAGGAAATCCTCAAGCATATCGAGATACTGATCCTGGGTGCAGTCTTCTCATCCAAAAGGATCAAATATACCTGATATCTTTTTTCCTATATCACAAAAGTGTTTTGTTGGAATAAGTTGGTATCATAAGTCTGTTTTATACGTTGCCTGTAATAAAGGAAGACTAAATGCATTTTCCATTTGAGCTCTCGCTCATTGTGTTATATCTGTATAATTCATACCTTGCATGTATCCATAGATATCATCTCATGGTATTTCTAAGTAAGTATTACTCTTTGAGAGTTCTTGAAGTTTCTCTATATATGGTGTCATATCGAGCTCGAAATATTCATTTGAGCTTTGAGATTGAGCGGATGTATTATCGAGTTTTATATAGATATTCCCATCCTTAGCTATTAGATCTGCACTTGTTTTTAGTGAAAAATCTACTTCACCACCATATATACCAGGAACCTTAGTACTATAACTGGTATTTACATCACCAGAAAACGTTTGATCGAAAACCTGAGTTTCAGAAATATAATTAGAGATATCTAACTTTCCTTCAAATTGTATAAAGTCCTGTACTGCCATATCGAGAAACATTTTAAAGTTTCATTTTTCTTCATAACGAACTGCATTGTTCCATCATACTATAGCTCACTCTAAAAATGATGACATTTCATCTTCGATATTATCTTGAAGCGTCATGATTTCATCTTGTACCATAGTCTTCTCCGCTTCAGTTAAAGCGCTTTGAGGCATAATATCTGCTCTAGATTGTTGTTCTAAATCTATAGAAATAAGAGCATACATAAGAAAATCCTGCATATCTCCATCACTTTGATTTATGACTACGCTGAGAGTTGCTTCTAGCTCATCTAATTTTTCTGTAGAGATCTTAGGTAGAGATTTTTCAAGCAACGGAACATAACGAGAATATTCTCAGAGTCTATCTTGGGCTGCCGTTTTATCTTCGGGAGTATAAGCATTTGCTATACTTGTAGATAGTAATACAAACATCAATACACTTGCAATAATTTTTCGTATCATATGTAAAAATAAAAAAATAGTATATTTAGTATATTATTTTTTCAATCGGTACAAAATTACTTTCTGCAAATTCTCATTTTGAAATTCTTTCAGTTTTATAAAATTTTCAGGAGTTGTATCTAGATATTCTATAAGTTTAGGTCTATAGGTCTTAAAATCCATACTATCTACAATAAGAATATCTATATTATGATGATCTCAATACTCATAAATATCTTGAATATCGTCAGTATATGGGGTAATATATCGTGTTTTGGATTCTGAATAATATGTAACTATAGGAAATCGTTCCATAATCTTTAGCTGAGTTTTCCCAGCATTATTAGCAGCAAGCCAAAGACCTGCTTCTTGCTTGAGAGAATAATAATCATCTTTTGGAGATTCGGTATTGTAGTAGACAAAAGTAGAGAGTAGTAAAATACTGATAATATTTCAAATAAGAAATACCCTTATATAGGTATTTTTAATGATAGAAACTCCGAATGAAAAAGCTATAAGTAAGAGAGGTAGAAAGATGAGGAAATATCTATTGAGAGTGAAGAAAAGTGTGAAAAACACAAGAGCAGGAATGAAAAATGAAGTTGATATCAGAAGAAAATCTTTTTGCTTTCTAAAAATAGTATAGATTCAAAACACTAGAACTCACAGTGGGATTATGCACCAAAGCAGAAAAAATACATGTGAGAATCGATCATCATCTGAGAAATAGAGGCTCGGAGATTTTCCGAGAAATATTTCAGGAAGATTTCTTGTAAACAACTTTTTCTGGTTTGTAATTATCCTATCTATAAATGCATTGGGATCTTTCGAAATAAATTCTCAAAGTGATAACTCTATACTTGGTGTATCATAGGGCATCCCTCACGCAAATCCTGCAATTAGATGTTGATTATCCGCAGTGAGTTCAGCCACTGCTTGCTCAAAGCCAGCATCATCCATCCTCTCTTGTCCTCGCAACTCTGCTTGTCTCAGGTTACTTGCTCATTTATTTGTGAGTCCCCACTCTCAAGTGAAACTATGGAGATGAAACAGGTATGGAGATATAAAGAGAAAAAAAACTATAAAAAATATAGATCCAAGTCAGAAGAATTTCTTATAATCTAGTTTGCTTTGAACTAGTAGAGTGATAGCAATAATTCAGATAGAACAGATGTAAATAAATGCTTCAGCTCTTGTGAGATACATCAGTCATAATACACACGAGATGATTACAGTGTTTTGAATATTCGGTTTCTCTATGAACTTTGATATACTCAGAATTAGACCTAGGAATAGTGGTATATAGATGTTCTCAGAAAGCACATGTATGTTGAAATGTAGAAGTGTAGGAGAGAGAAAAAAGAGAGTTATAACGAGATATGAATAATATACACTTAAATATTTTCTTGATATCTTCCATAATAACAGAGCAGAGATATTGAAGAGAATGAGATTTACTATTTTTGCGCTCAAAAAGTCATTTCAAACAAAAAAATCTAAAAATGCTATCGGAAGAGAATACACGAAACCAAACCATCCGTTTCACAATCCCTCTTGCGCAAAATTTT
Organism: Candidatus Altimarinota bacterium; assembly: GCA_021129415.1. Classification (GTDB taxonomy): domain Bacteria; phylum Patescibacteriota; class Gracilibacteria; order BD1-5; family UBA6164; genus JAACSU01. The sequence continues at coordinate 17,278 of JAJOLH010000060.1, forward strand.
GTAAAAAATGTGACATTTGCAGATACGCAAAACTATCAGCTATTTTCATTACTTCATTGAGATGTAAAAAACTTGCATGATAGAGTGTTCATACAAAGAGTATGAATGATAGGATGATATTTATTTTCTTCATGATTTCTCCTTATACATGCTTTCAGCTAGAACAATACCAATAAACAGGAAGAGAATATAGCTACTCGCAGCTTCTTCAAATGCGTGAGTAAATAATGCCATAAAGCAAAGTGAGAAATATGCTGTTGCAATACCTACAGAGAGGAAATCTTTTTTCTCTTGCACGAGGAACCAAAGTCTGTATCAGATAAGAATTACGAGACTCATAAAGAGCATAAAACCAACTATTCATTGTTCGAGGAGTATTTGTACATACCAGTTTTCAGGAAGAAATCTATGTACTGACAGAACAGATGCTGCTGCAATTTGCCAGTTTCCTGCTGACTCTATAGATTGACCAATTTGACTTGCAGGACCAGCTATTCCTAAGCCATATCAAATCGGATTGTAGAAAAACATTTCGAGAGACTTAGAGAGATTTTCTAATCTATTAAGTACAGCTCATAGATGTAAAAATAATTCCCATTTTAGGAGAGCTACGAGAGCAATGGGGAGAGTCACTAGAGCTCAAAGAGAAGCATAAAACTTGCGAGTAATTTTTCTATTGTAGATATATTTATAACTGAGTAGTACAAACATAGCTATAGCAAAGAGTGCTCAGAGCATAGAAGTCTTAGAATACGAAAAGAATATAGCAGGAAGTATAAGGAGAGCAAAACCTCAAAGTAACATATACTGTTGGTTTTTATTAAACCTGGCACTGGAGAATAACCAACCAGTAAAGAGAGTTCAGACTATAGTGAGAAACACTGAGAATCTAATAGGTCATCCAAAAGTTCCTTGGAACCTATGTTGTCCATCTACATTTTGGGCAAAGCTTATACATGTGTTTGCTGTGTATGTTGAAACCTCAGGTGAGTAGCCAAACATACTTGCTAGAGCTGATATATCCCCAAAGAGATACCAGGGGAGAAATATAATTAACACTCCAAAGGTGGAAAGGAAAAGCATTTTCAGTAAATATCTTAGCTCTCAGTATAATCATCCGTAGAGACCAACGATCATTGCAATCAAAAAGAATGTATCATATCTAAACCCAAGCAGAGAGGCAGCTTTGAGCTCGAAAAATGGAAAATATATATATACAGCACTACATATTATAAAAGCAGTCGTAAGTCCTAAAAGAGTGTTTTTATGATATAGCTTTTTGAGGGAATACCGGTGTTTCTTGTATTCTTTAAAAAACAAAAATAACACTAAAACAATAAGTACCAGCTCTTTCCAAAATCTTAAAAGATCTACGTTTATATCATATTTACACTTAAATATAGTTATAAGGAATGCGTGGAGTGGGAGAAGAAATATAAATACTCAAAGTATATTTTTCATAGTATATTATAAAACAAATATTTTTTTAAATATACGAAATAAGTGAAAAAAGTCAAAATATGCTTTCTTTAAATATTTTTTAATATTAATTTATTGCAGAACAGTTAAATATACTTTCAGCAAGAGAAGATGATTATAACTTTGACTCAATATGATCTATTAACAGAGAAGAGCTTGTTATAGACCTTTATGACATCATCCAACTTTATAGATAAATAGGTATAAATAAAAAATACTCTCTGAATTTCAGAGAGTATTTTTTATTTCATATATTCTTGTATCTTTTTATGAAACACAGACTCATCAAATATTGCAGCCTGTTTTTTACAGTTATTAGGGGTATATTTTGATTCTAAATTATTTTTATGGAAAACATTAAAACTCTCTATAAAATCAGATCCATCTGGATTTTGAAAGAAATCTCATGTTTCTCACGCAATAACTGTTTCTGTAAGACCTCACTTATGGAGTGCAAATACTGGCTTTCCTGCTGCCATAATTTCTATAGGGACAATCCCAAAGTCCTCCTCTCCAGGAAATACAAGTCAGAGAGAATTTTGAACAAGTGCGACGAGATCATCTCAGTACTGAGCTCATGAAAACTGAATATTTTTCTGCCCTCAGGATAATTCTTCTAACTCAGATTTATACTCTCATGCTCCTATGATAAGTAAGTTTACCTCTGACATACTTTTAAATGCAGATATTGCGATATCAAGTTTTTTAAATTCTGTGAGCGCTGAGAGGATAATATAATACGTATCATCTCAAAAGAAGTTCGGATATTTCTCTCCTTCCAGTTTTTTAGCGAACCTCTGAGTCTCTATTGGAGGATAGAGGATATGAGAACCCCTTCTGAAATATTTTTGAACCCGTCACTGTGTTGTTTTACTATTTGAGAGGAGGATATCGTTTTGTTGAGCTGACTCATAATCCTGCATCCGCAATTTTAGTAATAATTTTCAAAATAAATATCACTTTACTCATGTATTCATGTTTATCTCTCGACGATACTCATGTGCCCAATCCCACATATATCGAGCAGGAGCATGATAATAGACAATTGTTCTTGTGCTTTCTCAAGTTTGCAATCAGTGAGCAAATCAGCTAGAAGAAATAATAACCCTATCATAGGAAGAAAAATCTAATTTTTTTACTGATGAATTCATAAATGGCAGACAAAGACGTTGTTTTTTTGTAAGATTATAAATTTTTTGACTTGTAAGCTTTTTACAACTTGGGTGGATTTTTTCTTTTAAAAAAATACTTCATACCTTTTTTTCATCATAAATGAGAGTGTATAGGTCAGCGTTGGGGTAGATTTTTAGTATACTTTCAACAACCTTTTCAGCTCACCCTAGTTTTATAAGCATTTCATGTAGGATAGCAACTTTCATGTATTAGGTGTATTTTAGATAAGTCATTACATCCTAGGATAATATTTTTTTGTTTTTTATGAAATAATTGTTATTATTTTTCCAATCTTATTCCCTTTTTTAAGCTATGAAAAAAATACTTTTAGCATTAATAGTATGTACTACTCTATTTAGCTCAGGATTATCATATAATCTTTGAGCAAGCAATAATATCAAAGAGGCTAATTTTGAAATAAACGTTTCAGATATAACCCCAGGAAGTGTTGAACTCATATGAGCTTGAGCTGGAGAAACGATAGACAATGTACTCCTCACTATCCTAGAGAAACTTATAGTTGTATTTGGTGTGTTTGCAGTATTTATTATGACTCTTTGAGCTTGATATATGATCATTTACCATGGACAGGATGAATTTTTGTCAAAATGAAAATCTATATTTATGTCATGAATTATAGCTCTTGCCGTAGCACTTTCAGCGTGAGTGATTGTGAAACTATTTGCTTACCTACTCTATTAAAACTATGAAAACGATTAAATATCTTGTACTTGCCCTTGTGTTGAATATAGGTTTATTCCAGTTGGGATTTGCGGTTCCTGATGTGGAGTGCTGAGGTTTACCTGGTTGTTCCACTGCTGCTGTTACCGGGTCAGGGGTCTACGGTATAATTGGAAATGTTATCACTCTGCTTATTAAATATGTTGCAGTTATTGCGGTTATTGCAGTTATGATAGGATGAGTAATGTACCTTCTCTCAAGCTGAGATGAGGAAAAAACTAAAAAGGCTAAGAGTCTCATAATCTGGGCATTGGTTGGAGTATTTATATCAATCTCTGCATGGTCACTTATCAACATTATTAATAACTTTCGAATATAATGAAATATCTATATCATGTATCTATAGCTTGTTTTACTCAACTGTTTGCTCTAGCGGCATCGGCTGCAGATCCTATAGTAGCAAAGACAGAAGACGAGTTAAAAGCAGCAATTATACCTGACAATGGAAGTCAGGTACTAACTTCTGCTGAAACCTGAGAATGACTATTAGACGCTTTACTTCTTTTTGCGAGAGATGGTATATTTGCCCTGATGGCTGTTGTCGCAATTGGAATGTTTCTCTTTATCGGATGAAGACTCCTCATGGCTAGAGGAAACCCAGAACAGTTTAAAAAAGCTATGATGAGTTTTGTATATGCAGCAATTTGAATATTTGTTGTGGCTGCAGCTTGGGCATTAGTAAAACTTATTGCAGGAATTAACATCTAATAAACATTATGAAAAAAATAATCTCAATTATCGCTTTATCTCTTCTATGTGTGTTCTGAATTTTTTCTCCAACTTATGTGAGTTATGCCGACTGTAACGTGACTGACGCAGAAATAAGAAACTTAGATATCTCACATAAACTCAGTGACTGTTTATCTTGATCAGACCTTGTTGATCCAGGAGATTGACTTATAGAGAGTGGAATTAAATCAAAACTTGTTTATTGGACTACGCAATTAGGATGACTATTAGGTCTGCTCGCAGTTGGAGCAATAGTGTATGGGGGGTTAATGATGACCTTGTCATGAGGAGAGGATGAGAAGGTAAAAAAATGAAAAGACATCGTGAAATGGTCTATGTTATGATTTTTAGCAGTTATAGCAGCAGGGGGAGTCGTGAGACTTATAGTCGAAGTGATGTTTTCGGTAGCATGATAACGTAAATATGAGAAACTCTCACAACATAGTTTTTGTATCTGTTTACACAGTTCTTTTTTCGATTCTATTATTTGTATGAAAAGAGTTATTATTTCCAAATATTCATCAAGAAGAACAATATTTAGAACCAGTGATAGGAGAGTACTTTTCTGATTTTCACGAAGATGATTATAGTAGTTTTTCTGGAGCAACTCAGTGAGAGATAAATAGCGCAGTTAGTGAACTTATTTATGAAGCCTTTAAGGAAAAATATAGTGAAAACCAGAAATCAAAGGTATTTCTGAGATATATTCCTACATCATTTTCTGAGGATATAAAATATTCATACACTCCGCTTGTCGAAGTATTTTTATATAAAAAAGATATTCTTTCACAGATTAATAAACTTTGAGTGTATCTTTACAGAAGTAAGGATATTACAAGAGGAAGAATGAAATCGTGAAATATACATATGTATGGGGTAGAACAAATGAGTGATAATGAATTCCTTTCGGTTCTCATACATGAGTTTGGACACTATTATGATATATATTCTCTTCCAGCAACAAGTTTTGGTGATAGGTCACAAGATTTTTATGATATATCTTGGGATAGTGTTAGCATAATGAGAGAATGAAGTGTACAAGAAGATTTTGTTTCAGGATATAGCATGACGAATCAATACGAAGATTTTGCTGAGAGTTATGTTTATTATATTCTCCATAATGAGGACTTTATTTATAAATCGATTAGTAATGAAAAACTTGCTCAAAAATATAAGTACATTAGAGAGTATGTTTTCTCACAAAACCAGTTCCTTCAAGAGGATTTTTCTAGCGATGAATTAAAAAAATATTACTGGGATATAACAAAGCTTAATGTAGATGTAAAAAAGTTTTTGCAATACTTACAAGAAGAGATATAATGCCTGCGTAACTCCTAAAAAGAGTATTAGATTCGTTTCACGAATTTCAATAATCCCCGATTTATAGAGCCTATTAAGTTATTAAGAGCGCATAAGCGTGACATCAAAATTCTTGCAGAATACGATGGATGACTTCTAAACTTTATAAATAAACACAGCATTTCTTGAAAGCAGTTTTTATACAAACAAAGCTCAAGATTTTGCGGTATAGAGTTTTCAATATTTTATTTATGTAATTTTAATACATGAAAGATTTCTTAGACGAACTCGATATAGAGGTTCGCGATATTACTGCTAAAACAGAAGTGCCAGTAGTAAAAAACATAAAAGCAGAGGATAAAAAACCTACTGCAGAAAAGACTGGAGAACAAAAACCAGCACATAAAAAGCCAGTACATAACCATAAAGCTACCGGAGGACGCAAGAGTGGATGAGCTCGACCTCAACACGCAAAAAATAATAACAGAGGGCAAAGAACTCAAGGGAGTTCTTCGTCAGCTGAGAGAAAACAACACAAATACGGGAGAAAGACCCTAGAATTTCCAGATACAAAATTCTTCCTACCATCTCTGAGAGAGGGCTATACTCGATATATCCCAGTTGGATGAAACAATGAGATAGGAGCGAAAAATATGTCTATGGTTCAATATGGAGAAGATATTCTTCTCATTGACTGTGGTATACAATTTGCAGAACCTGATATGTATGGGGCTGACTATAGTGTTCCTGATGTGTCATTTCTAAAAAAGTATACTAAAAATATTAAATGATTTTTGATTACTCATGCACATCTAGATCATATAGGATGTCTTAAAGATGTTCTCCCAGTTCTCGATATGCCTACTCTTTATGGTACAAAACTTACTATTGGACTTATTAAGAAATCAATTCAAGAAGCAGGACTTATGCCATATGCTACTTTTGTTGAGATCGATGCAGGAGTAGAAAATAAAACTAAGATAGGTCAATTTGATGTAGAATTTTTCTCAGTAAACCATTCTATCCCTGATTGTGCTGGGCTCTTAATTGAAACTCCAGGTTGAGCTAGATTTGTCCATACTGGAGATTTCAAGATCGACCATACTCCGAGACTCGACAAACCAGCAGATTTTGAGAGATATGAAGAGATAGGAAAAAAAGGTGTTACTATGCTCCTTTCTGACTCAACAGGATCAACTACAAAATGATTTTCTATGTCGGAAAAAGAAGTAGGTGATGAACTAGAAAAGATAGTTTCAGAACACACAGGAGGACGTCTTATTATTGCTGCATTCTCTTCATGGATTTCAAGAGTACAACAACTCGTTGATATAGCAGAAAAATACGATAAATATATCTACCTGTCAGGGAGATCTATGACTGAAAATATAGCAATTGCTCAAAAGCTTGGGTATATTACTATGAAACCAGGAACTATTAAAAAGCTTACTCCAAAAAATACAGCTCAGACTCCAGCTAATAAGCAAATCATAATCACAACTGGTTCTCAAGGGGAAGAATATTCAGCTCTATCAAGAATGTCAGACGGAAAGCATCCTGCTATGTCTATTCAAGCTGGGGATACTGTAGTATTCTCTTCATCTGTTGTACCTGGAAATGAGAGATCGGTAAGTCTTGTTATTAATAAGCTTATTAAGTACGGAGTGAAAATTATCACAAAGGCAGATAGACCAGTTCATACTTCATGACATGGGTATCAAGAAGAACAAAAAATATTTATAAGACTCTTCAAGCCAAAATACTTTATGCCTATTTACGGTGACTTATACTTCCGTACTCGTCATAGTGAAACTGCTATGTCAGTAGGTATAAAAGAGAGCAATATACTCATGCTTGATAATGGGAATATTATAGACTTTGCTCCTAATGGAAGCGTGTTTAGATCAAAGATCAAAGTTCCACTCCAAGAATATATTGTTGATGGATATGGTATGGGACTCATGGGATCACATGTTCTCCAAGCAAGAGAACAAATGATGAACTCAGGAGTAATGGTAGTACACTACAAGGTAGATAAAAAATCAAAGGCTATACTTGGTCATATAAAACTAGAGACAAGAGGACTCGTATATGTAGAAGAAGTACGATATATTCATAGAATTCTTATTAAAAAAGCCCGCGAGGCATACGAAAACACTGTGAAAGATGTTCCAGATATGGAAGAAAAAGATCTCATTAAAATTATTAGAACAGATCTAGAAAACTTCCTTCTCAAGAGAATTGATAGAGAACCAATGATCATCCCAATGATAACAGAGGTATAAGACTTGTAGAGTATGATTATAATCATACTCTACTTTTTTTGCATTTTTCATTAGGCTGCTTATAATATTTCTATGTACTTCATAAATAAACTATTATGAAAAAAATTATTATTTTTATACTGTTTCTTTCTGTTCTTACTTGATGTGGAACATCTCAGGGTGATATAGATAGTGCCAAACAAGAACTATTAGGTGACACTCAAAAAATTGAGGATACAGAAAAACTAATAACTCCAGAAGAAACAACTGATAAAAAAAGTTTAGTGCAAATTATTCCTCGAGATGAAAATAATTTTCTAGAGTTTGATACTATATCTGAGTTATCTTTGCAAACAGGAGAGGTAATAATTACATGAAATACGAATATTACGGTAGATAGTATTGATGTATTATTTACAAATCCTACATCAAAACATCCAGATGACAATTATACCCTCAAGGCATTTAAATCTGGTGATGAGAGCTTTAAATATATTGCATCCTCTAAAAATCAAGTACTAGACTTTGGTCAAAACGAATATATTTTTAAGGCTTATTCTGGAAAAGAAGTATCAGAAACAAAAATTATTCTCGAGGTATTAAGTAAAGACGAACAAGAAATAGAATGAGTAGAATCAAATCTGATAGGAACAGAGGAAAATACTATTCTTATAGATCTTCCAACATCATCAAAATATGGAGAACCTATGAAGTTATGAGAAGCAGTCTTTACTTATACTCAGATTAAATGACTTGAGATTAATAAAGAAATTCTTGAAATAGTGAGTTGTGAGACATTGACTGATTATTTATCAGAGAGAATAAATACTTGGTATTATTGGAATACTTGTAGGGATATCGTAAAAGATAAAGGAATTAAATTTAATGTTATTAGACTCGAGGGTGACACTTATATATATGAGCGACACTATATAGATTTTGTTCATGGATTCTACGGTGTGTATGAATTGGAGACATGAGAAGGAGTTACAAGTGAAAATATCTCAGATAAAAATACTGAGTTAAAAGAGAGAGAGTTCCCATCTCTTGATGTCGTAGATGACCTCATGAAGGATATTGTAAATACATAAATTATTATATGAAACGAATATTATTAAAGATTTCTGGTGAAGCTATGAGTAGTGATACCTTAGCTATAGATCCAATAAAAGCTCAGAGTGTTGCTCAGATGATTCAAGATATTAAAAAAACTGGAGTGGAACTAGTGATAGTGTTATGAGGATGAAATATCTATAGAGGTTCGAGTTTGATATCTGCTGGAGTCGATCCAGCTGATTCACATAACATGAGTATGCTATCAACAGTATTCAACGCTGTTACTCTCAAAAACTTTCTCGAAAAAATGGGAGAGAAAACAGTTGTTTTAGACGCGTTACATGTAGAATTTCTAGAAACATATAGCGCTATGCGAGCAAGAGAGTATATTGCTGAGTGAAAAATAGTTATAGCCAGTTCTTGAGGAGGGACTCCATTTTTTACAACAGATACAACGGGAGTTCTTAGAGCTCTTGAGACCCACTGTGAGGCAATGATTAAACTCACTCAAGTTGATGGAGTCTATGATAGTGATCCTAAAAAGAATCCAGATGCTAAAAAATACGATACTATTTCATATAATGAATTTATATCTAATAACCTCAAGGTACTTGACCAGACTTGAGTGATAATGGCCCGTGATAATAAACTCCCTATTTTCGTTACAAGTCTTTGAGATACGCAGGCCATAATCGATTTGATTGCAGGAAAAGATGTAGGGACGAAAATATCATAAAAAACCTCCAATTTATTTTGACAATAGGGTATTTTACAATAAGATGTGCCGGCTTAGAAAAATTTATCAAAAATTAATTAGATTATGTTAGGAAAACTCAAGAAAAGAAAAAGACTGAGAGTACACGGATTTCTCAAAAGAAGTTCTACAGCTTCAGGTCGTAAAGTACTTAAAAACAGAAGAAGAAAAGGAAGACATGCTCTCACTGTAAGTTACCCAAAAAGATACCAAGAGATAAATGGTAAATGTAAAATGCATATCATTGCTGGTGGTACTGCTAAGAAAACACCATTTGATGGAAAGGGAAATTACGTAAAACGTAAATAAAAATAACTTTTTTTTGTGATTTCAAAAAGATACAGATTAAAAGAACGTGAAGTAAAAAAGGTTTTGCATAAAGGAAAACCTTTTTTTTCTTATAGTGTTGTTTTTAATGTGATTCCTAATAAACTCTGATACAGTCGTTTCGCAATAGTCATTGGCTGAAAATCAGTTCCAACAAATGTTATCAGAAACACATATAGAAGACTCTATTATGATATTTGCGCAAAGTATATAACAACAAATTTTTGAGACGTTGTCTGTGTAGTAAAAAAGAAAACAAAACTAGGCAAGGAAGATGCTGAACTACAAAAAATACAATGAGAGATTAATTACTTATTTGAAAAAAAACTATGAAAAAATATTTAGATATTCTTATATTTACGATTCTATTTTTCCTATTATTTTCTTATTTCACTGGAAAAGACACTCAAGTAGCGCTCGATGGTATAGAGTTTAACACCTCTAAAAATAGTTATAAAGTTCCTGCTGGAATAATCACGAGCGTGACAAACAATACAAGTGAGACAATGAACTTTAATACATGTGAAAATATTTCTATTCGTCAGGATGGTGATATAGTATCACTTCCAAGTGAAACATGTATGGACGTCGAGCTTACTTCAGGGAAAACATATACCTTAGACTTAGCTTCTCAATATAGTTTGTTCGAAGAACCCGGAAACTATGTGTTTTCACTCAACTACGATGACAAAGAATATGTAAAGACGCTTGATATAAAGTACAGAGGAACAATAGGAAAAGTATTCGTAGGTCTTTTCTATGCTCCACTGTATAATCTCATGGCCTATCTCATAGGATTCTTCTCAAATTCATTAGGAATGGCTATAGTAGCTATCACTATCCTCATAAGGATTCTCTTGCTTTTCCCACAACATAAAATGCTCGTATCTCAAAGAAAGATGCAGGCAATCCAACCTAAAATAAAAAAACTTCAAGAAAAACATAAATGAAACCAACAAGTTATAGGAGCAGAACTTATGAAGCTTTATAAACAAGAGTGAGTCTCTCCAATGGGAGCATGTGCTCCTCTGCTTATACAAATGCCAATACTTATCGTGATATATAATATCATTATGAATATTACTTCTCTCAAAAATGAGTTTTATTTGTATGAATTTTTACAAGGATTCCATATATCACAAATAGAGTTTAATTTCTTTGGTATGGATCTACTCCAATCAGGAGGAGTGGTGTGAGCTTGTCTCGCTCTGAGTGTTGCTGCTATTCAATATATACAAGTAAGATTATCACTCTCAGGAAGAGTAACAGAAGATAAAAAATCAGGAGTAGTACTAGAAAAGAAAAAAGGGGCAGAAGATTACAACTCTTTGATGCCAGATCCTGAAATGATGAATAAATTTATGCTTTACGGTATGCCTGTGATGGTATGAGTATTTACATTCTTTCTAATAGCATGAGTAGGTTTATACTGGGGTATATCTACACTTTTTGCTATATTCCAACAATTATTTGTAAATAAAATAATAAAAAAGTAAATATATATACTATACTATATATAGGATTATTTTTTGACAGATTAGCCATAGAGTCGTAGTATACTACTTGTTAAATCTATATTTTAATTTCAATATTTTATGAAAACTCTCGGAAGGATTCTTTCAGTCCTATTAGTTGTAGTATACATGACTACTAGTTCTTACGCAGCATATGACGTTGTTACATGTAATACTGATGCATCATTTGCAGCGAACAGTTGTGATCAATGTTTTAATGGAGGTAGCGTTGTTGCTGGAGACAATAAAGGTCTTCTCACTGATGTTTGGGAAAACAATTCAGACTCAGAACAGATTCTCTTTAAAGAAGAGCAAGAAACACCTAGAATTGTTT
>JAJOLH010000030.1:0-12529 GCA_021129415.1 Candidatus Altimarinota bacterium
ATCAGCGAAATGGTTGTTAGAAAATATAAATGATGACGAAGTTATAGCACCTGAACTCGTAGATAAAATTAAAGAATTGTACCCACTTTTTCAAGAATTATTTACAGAGCATAAAGATTTGATAGTAAAATCTGTTGAAAGACATGAGAGACTATTAGTTATAATAAGAGAGTATGGAAAACATAGTAATGATACACCAGAACATGAAGAATTAGAAAAATTAAAAGTTTTAGTAGTTAATACAATTAAATCTTCTGAAAAATCAACAAGGATTAAGGAATTACTATGAGTTGATTATATTAGCTTTGGAATAGTAAAATCTCTATATAGATGGTTTAATAATCCAATTAGAAGTCAAGTGATGGAGGGGGTAATGAGACAAATATCTCAATAGTAGGATAATTCCTACTTATTAGTAAAAAGAACTTGAAAGTTAGTTTTCATAAATTCAATAGAATAGTGTAATCTTTCTAGAATATACTTATGTGATGGGGTTTGAGCAATAAGGTTGTGAGACTGCCATTAAAACAATAAAAAACACTTCTAGAAATAGTAGTGTTTTTTTTGAAAAATTAGATATATTTATTGTATGAATAATTTTTATAAACCTTGCCCGAAATGCCAATGACGTGGGAAAATCACGTTGTCTATTTGAAAAAGAGCTCGTCGTCGCTACTGGAGGAAACTTCAGAAGTTTGAGCAGGGAATTGCGGGATCTACAAAACCAAAAGAGTTAGTGAAACATATAGATAATTGTAAAAACTGTCTAGGAACTGGTTTAGTATCTTCACAGAATTTTCTTGAAGTAAATAAAAATTATCCCCATATAGCAATTATTGGTGGTGGGATAGGCTGAGTAGCCCATGCTGTTGCTTGTCTTCATAGAGGAATTCCTTTCACGCTTTACGAGCGAGATGTGAGTTTTGATGCTAGGGATCAAGGGTATTGATTAACTCTTCAACAGGCAAGTAAGGCTATTGAGTGACTTGGTATTTCAGAGTTGAAAGATGGACTGACTTCTACTAAACACGTTGTACATGATACCTCAGGAAAGATAATAGGGGAATGGGGAGTACGAAAATGGATAGAAACCGAGATTTTAAAAACTGAAAAACGAAGAAATATACATATATCGAGACAATCATTACGTGCTGAATTATTAGCATGATTACATGATGATAAAAATATCTCTTGGGGGCATTGTTTGAAAGATATATCTGTGAATTCTCAAAAACAGATTGAGCTAGAGTTTGAGGTAGATGGTAAAACGAAAACATCTCAAGCGGATTTAGTAGTTGGAGCAGATGGTATACGTAGCTGTGTTCGCACTTTATTGATAGGAGATAAAACATCTCCACTGCAATACCTAGGTTGTATTGTAATACTAGGTATTTGCCCTCTGGATGCTCTTAATGATACTTGAAATCCACTTCTAGACTCTGCAACGGTATTTCAAACGGTTAATGGACATGAACGAATATATATGATGCCATATGATGAGAATACTATTATGTGGCAATTAAGCTTTCCAATGCTAGAGGAAGATGCAATAGCACTTAATAAGAAGTGACCTGAGGTATTAAGGCAAGAGGGGATTAATAGACTATGAGCTTGGCATGCCCCTATCCCTGAAATATTAAAGGCAACAGATATTTCTCAAATATCTGGGTACCCTATATATGATAGAGAAATATTAGAATTAGCGTCTTTGGAGAATTTTTGAGACATTACTTTACTGTGAGATGCAATGCATCCAATGAGTCCGTTTAAATGACAGGGTGCTAATCAGGCACTCTTGGACGCACTTGATTTAGCTCGCGATATTGCTACAAAATGTGATACTGATTCGTGATGGAAAGAAGAATGACTCCGAAAAATAATTTTAGAAGATTTTGAAAAGCGTATGTTAGAGCGAAGTGCTCTAAAGGTGAAAGACTCGGCAGGAGCAGTAAAACTATTGCATTCTGACTCAGTTTTACATGAGGGGGATAATCCAAGAGGACGAGGAATTTGAAGTGCTTAAAACTCTATATATTAAAACACTCTTAAATCCAAAGTGAGTTTTTTTGTGATTACTTTCTTTACATAATTTTTTAACTATTCTTTTCTTGTCGTAACTAATGAAAGGACATGTGACATGCTGTTTGCAGCTTCTGCCATTGGGTTGGCAATTTTAGGGACTATTATATATGGTATAAACACCATACAAGTTGAGAAAAAAGAAAATAAAACCTCAGCTTGGCCTTGGCTCATCTTTGCTCTTCTTGGGCTTAATTTTTTATTTCTTTTTGTTAAAGAGTTTAGACTCTTCTTCTTTAGAAAAACATATTATATTTGGTGATTTTTTGCACTCACCGATAGAATCTAATATTTTTTCTATTTCTTCATGTAGTTCTCAAGCACTAAATGGCTTTTCTATAAATCAGTTTGCTCATAGCTTTAATCATTCACGACGTAGCCCTGAACTTGTTTGTCCTGAGACTATTATTATAGATTTAGTAACTTTTTCTAAATTTTAAGATAATTTTAATGCCTATAATTAATACCTAATTAACATACTATCTGAGATAATATCATTCTCAGACGATAGTTTCAAGTTCGAGTCCTCATCATAATTTTTTACGTAAGTTACATATTGTCACGTTCATAGTATTATCTATTGTCATACTTGGCTCTATATTTCACCAAAACTTTCCTTCTAAATCTTGTTTTGAAATACATTTTTCAGGATTGAGGAGAAAAAATTCTAGTATTTGTTTTTCCTTCCGTGAGAGTAAAACTTCTTTCTCGTCTATAAATACTTTTCGATGGTTTGTGTCGAATGTAATATTTTTGTAAACAATTTCTGATCACTGAGCATATGTGTTATTTGACCTTAAACATTTTCTCATACGAGCTAATAGTTCAGCTGTATCAAAAGGTTTTACAATATAATCATCTGCTCCTGAATCTAAACCTTCTACTATTGTTTTGGTGTCCCCATGTCATGAAATAAATATGACTGGAGTATTTTTAGTTTCTTCACTTGCTTTTATTTTTTTGATGACGTCGAATCCACTTCCATCTCAAAGTGATATATCGACAAGAAATAAATCTGTCATTTTTGGATAATTTCATTTATTGAAATCAGTATAATTTTCGACTAAGGTAACAGTATAATCATATTTAGTTAATTGAGATTCAATAGATTTTGATAATATTTTTTCATCATCAATAATGACTATGTGCATATGTGATATATAAATGTTAATATATCGCATACTATATATATAAGCATATATTACAATATTTTTGGGATATTTCAACTGCTAGAATTAATGTAAATTTAATGTAATTTGTAACGTTTATGTAACAACTGAAGGATATATTTTATATATCTTCTAAAACTTAATGCATGGATCTTCATTCAAACCTACAAGTTGTTACCCCATCCAATCTATCGTTAGCAGATGTAGTGAGCCTATATGAATTAGAACAAGACATGTGGGCAAGGGAAGAGGGTTTATGAGAGTACCTACAATGTAATGATTGCAGCCGCATATATTCCAAACAAGAAATTCATAATCCTCAAAATAAAGAAAACTATAGATTGACAGTTGCTGAGATTGAAATACACGAGGGGTGAAAAATCTCTAACTGCTCAGACTGCGGCTGAGATATGTTACATTGCTTTGAGAGAGAAAAATGAATAGAAGAAATTATCGAAAGGTACTCTCATCAAGCTCACTTAGCATTAATGAGAGACTGAGAGGTGATCACATGATTTATGGATGGCTATTTATGATCTTTTGAGAAAATCTTTAAACAAGAATTAAGCGATCACTATGGTAATATTTGAATAGATGTTGTTAGATCTCGAGTTTCTGCTGCTTTAGATGGTGTTATGCCAGAACAATTTTTTGCATGTTGTTCGATGGGAACTCGTGAAGGCATTATGTGAATGAGGAGTATTTATTCTCTTCTACAGTGCTTCTTTTCAAACTTTCCTGAAAAATTTGAGAACGAAGTGTGATTTTCAGAAATAAATCGCTGAGGAACTTTGGATCGTATGTATAAAAGCCTGGGCTCAATTGAAGTACAAATGTGAGAATACCAAAACGAAGTCTCTTGTGCAGACACCTATGGGAGTTGATTGTTTCTACAGAAGAATATTTGAAGAACATACAGGAACTCGTTTTCAAAAGATCTCAGAACGTTTTTAAAAGAAAGAGCAATATAAAGTTTTTGGGAAAAATAAAAAAAAATATATATTGTGGGTATATAATATAAATATATTCCACATACATGTCTTTTCTCCTAATATCTTACTTAATTAACTCTGGGCTGTTATTTTTTTTAGGAATATTGTTTTATAGGAAATACTCTAACTTAGGTGGAGTATTTTTTTTATGTTTTTGTAGTGCTACAGCTTTATGGTTTATATTTTTTATACTAAGTTATTTTTCAACTCAAAATTTGAATTTAATACTATTATATTGAAAAACAGCATATTACCTTTCAATTATGAGTTTGTACAGTTTCGTACTATTTCTACTGAACTTTCATAGAGGGAAAGAAGACATATATGGAATAAAATTGGCTTCCTTTTGGTCTATTTCATTTCTTCTAGGGTATTTGTATATTTATTCTCCTTTCATTATAGATGGACTCTATTTTGATAGTGAGCTACAAGACTGGTATGAACAACCTTGAGTAGGATATTCTATGCACCTCATTTTAAGTTTTTTGTTCATTCCTTTATCTATCATATCTTGAGTATACCGTTTTAAGCATATATCTGCGATTGATAAAAAACGTCTTCAATACATATTTATTTGAATGTTGATATTCATAGGGGCTTGTTTCCTATTTTTATTGGTTTTACCTGCCTTTTGAGTGAAGTGACAAGTCGATAAATATATTTCATTCTTTTTTATACCTTTCATAGTATGAGTTTACTACTCTATTCGTAGGTACGATTTTTTAGATTTTAAGCTTACGCTTGTAAATTTCTTATTGTTTTTTTACTCACTTTTAAGTTCATTTTTTATAGTAAATATATTGAAAAACTATAGTTCTAATCTAGAATCTAATTTTAAGAACTATTGGTGATTTTCTGAGTCATCATTTTTTATTGAGTTTCTTATCGGAATTATATGTTTCCTAGTAATATATAGTTTTTCAGAAAATAAATTAAAAACATTCTTTACTCAAAACAGTTTCTATCAAAGTATAGAAACGATGAAAAATAAAATCCCCTTTATTACGCATTTTAAAGAATTAAATTCATTTCTGAAATTGCATTTTAAAGAGAACTTAAATATTGATGGAGTTACAATACAGCTTTGAAAAAGTGGCACAAAAAAACTTATTAAGGCCTTCTTTGAAAAAAATAAATCTTTCGATTTCATCATATTAGATACGTCATTCTTATTCGAAAACAGAAAGAAACTTGGCCTGTTGTATGAAAAACTTATAGATTATGACAAGAATAGTTACATGTTATTGCCTTTGAGAAATGAAGATTCCGGTACTATATGATACTTACAACTCTGATCTAAATCACTGAGAGATCCATTTTTAAGCTCAGAATTACAATCCCTCTTCTGACTTACACAGTTCCTGTGTTCACATTTAAGATATATTGATATTTATAAGCAAATTCAAGATTTAACCTTTAGCTTGGATAAAAAAGTTGATGAAAAGACTATTGAATATAATAATCTACTTAATAAACAAAAAGAGTTTATTGCTTATGTTGGTCATGAAATAAAAAATCCAATTACCAATGCTCTATTTTTGACTGACGCTCTTAGGGACTCAACGGCAGATATCTGAAATAAAGATGCGATTGAGGACTCTTCTATCTTATATGATGAACTTGCTAAAATATCTAAACTTGTAAAGCATATATTTTCTGCTGAAAAGTTTGATTTAGATAAAGTGCAACTATATAGAGAAAATATAAGCCTCAGTGAATTCTTAGTAAATGAGACTAGGTGATTTACTCACAAGTTTCCTTCTATAGAATTTATTGATGATATACAGTGATCAGTTGATTATAAAATTGATGAAACTCAATTTAGGCAGGTTATTCAAAATCTCATTAATAACGCAATTAAGTTTATTAATAATTCTGGACCAAAGGTATTAATTTCTCTTGAACAGAAAAGTGGAAGCATAAGGATTCAAATTGAGGATAATGGTACTTGATTTGATAAAGTCGATGTATCAGAAATTTTCAATAAATATTCCACGTGAGAAGGATGAAGTATATGACTAGGTATGGGTTTATATCTATGTAAAAAGATTGTTGAACTTCATGGAGGGAAAATTACTGCTAGGGGCTCGAGTAAACTTGGAGGTGCCTGCTTTATAATCGAATTATAACATGAATATATTAATAATTGAGGATGATGTTAGCTTGTCTAAAAATATTCATGACGCCTTTGTATCCTACAATTTTTGTAATAGGATTAAACAATTATTTAGTTTTAGTGATTTCTTAATAGAATATGCCAGGATTTCGAGCTATGATATTGTCCTGCTTGATATCAATCTGTGACCCAGTGAAAATAAAACCTGATTCGATATATTAGAATACATTAGAAAAATTGATATATACATTCCTGTAATCATTATTAGTAGTAACTCTGCTTACTCTTACATTGAGAAATCGTTTCTCTTTTGAGCTCATGATTATATATTAAAGCCATTTAGAAATAGGGAATTAAAAATTCGTATTGAAAGGTGGTATAGAAATTATGTATTAGCAGAATATTTTTCCCTAGAGAATGAACTTGTATATGCAGATATTTGTTATTCATTTAAAAAACATGAGTTTTTTATATCTGAGAAACAAATAAAACTTTCAAAATGAGCGAAATACATATTTTTGATACTGTTTATTTATAAAGAACAACTTGTGAAACGAGACTTTCTTGTTGATAAGATTTGGGGACTATGAGAATTTGATCAAAACTCAGCCCTGCGAATTTGAGTGATGAGATTAAAAAAACAACTCAGTGCTTATTGATTGGAAAACTGTGTTTCAACAGTAAGAGGGGAGTGATATATGCTGACTCGATAAACTAATCAGATATTTTTTCTATTTGTTTGATAACTTTTTTTTCTAATTCAGGATCTTTTTTCTTATCTTTTTCATATTCAAGTAAAGGTGAAAGGTCTATTTTCTTATCTGTTTTTCGTTTTATTCTCCTTAAGGCTTCATCAATATTTAACATGAGACGCTTGTCACTAAAATTTTTAATGAATTTTGATATAGTCAGTTTCTCGAACACTTTTGTCCGTATCCCTGTTATATACACTTTAATATCATTTTCTTTTAATCTTTCAACAAGATTTCATAACATTTCTTCTGCAGAGGAATCAATATTATTCACCCATTCAAAGTCTAGTATAATATAGGAAATTTTCTTCTTTTCTGCAATATAGTTAAGTATTGTTGATTCAAAGAATCATGCATTTGCAAAATATAGACTCCCATCAAATCTGTACACTCATAAATTCTCACTCGTTTTGAGTCCAAATAAGTCTATATCTCTATAAGTCCCATCTTTATAAAGTCATAGTTCGATTACTTTAGGCCTCATTGTTCTATATATAAATAGTATCAGTGATAGTAATACTCAAATAAGGACTCATATCTCTATGTTAGGAGTGAAAAGAAGTGTTGTAAAGAATGTAACGTAACCGATGATGGCATCATGTTTTTCTATCTTCCATGCTCTGTTGAGTGGAGCAAATCTAATCATGTGCAATACAGCAACTATGATTATTGATGCTAGCGTGGCAATTGGTAGGAACGCTAAAAATGGTGTCAGATACAGTAGTGTAAATCATACCATGAGACCAGTAATTACTCATGTGAGTCATGTAGTTGCTCATGCCTTTAGATTGACTGCAGTTTTTGAAAAACTTCATGCAACTCAGTATCCTCAAAACACACTTGAGCTTAAATTTGCTAATCATTGTCAGATAAGTTCTTTATTGGGGGATAGTGGTTTTTTAGTTGTATATGAAACAAACTTTGCTACTGATATTGATTCAGTAAAACCAATAAGTCATATTATAACTCCAAATAATGCGAGTCTAAAAATATCATAAAATCATAAAGTACTCAGACCTATCTCTAAAAATCAGAGTGAAAGATGGGGTAGATTTGAAGGTATATCTCAAACTATACTTCATCATAGTATGGAGTTATATCATGTAATGTAGGATATTGATATTGATAGTAGTAACAAAATAAGTATTTTTGGTACTTTTTTGAAGTACTTTCATACAACTACTAGGAAAATAATTGAACTCAAACCACATATGAATGTTACGATATGTGTACTAGAGATGATACTCGAAGTGAGATTATATAGAGTTATAAAGTAGTTTGAACCTTTTTCATAACTGACTCAAAATATCTTTGACGCTTGTGAGGTAATAGTAAGAAGGGCAGCAGCGTTTGTGAATCATACAATTACAGGGTGGGAAAGGAAATCTACAATAACCCCAAGCCTAAGACTTCAGATCAATAAATAAAATAATGATGTGAAGAATGCTATAAGGGATGCATACGCTACATATCACTCTATTCATGCCGATGCTACGGGAGCTAAGGCAGTAGCTGTCATGAGTGAGACAATAGTAACAGGTCATGTGGACATCTGAGGTGATGAACCGAAAAGGGCAGCAATAATTACTGGAATAAATGCTGTATACAATCAAATTTCTATTGGTAGGCCAGCAAGCTGGGCATATGCCATAGATTGAGGAATGAGTATAAAAGAAACACTTAAACCAGCAATAATATCCCTTTTTAGTATTTTGGGGTCTTTCAGGTCATTAATCCAATGGAGAAAAGGAAATATTTTGTATAAATAGTGCATATTTGATCTGTATGTTATATAGTAATATAATAGCATACAAAATATTGAAACACCAAATATTACTCTACCTTAAATACAATGTTATTGTATATATTAGAAATCTTGTTGGTAAAAAATGGACGTATATTAATTGTTACGTTACTTATTTTAGGATTATTTAGAAGTATTTTTTCTGCATCATCCTTTTGCAATCAACGTATTTCTGATTTGAGTATTGAAATATAAGTATTATCTTTGTGTAAAAAATCGTGTGAAAATAGTGCCTCCATTTCAAACGTGGCTTTTACCTCAAATGGTGAGCTATTTGTATAGATAATCTCCGATTGACGCAGGGAAGATGTATCAACATGTGATATCTTTTCGATACCTGTAAGGTTTTTTTCATTTAAGAGAGTTTTTAATTTTTGAATAATATCAGCCTTACTGTAGGTATACACGTAGGCAGTTATGCTTCAACTAACAGTGAAATTATCTCTTACATCTCATGGCTTTACTCAAAGTTGTATCTGTATAACAGGATCACTATAATGTATACTTTTTCATCAAGAAAGAATATCTATTTGAGAATTGTTTTTTCTATTTTCAAGTAGTATATTCTTCTTTATAGAATCAATAACCTCAGTTCTCAGTTTTTGGCTAAATATATTTTTTGCTGATTCTATATCTTCTACTGATATTACTTTATTATATTGATCAGTTCATCATGTAAAATCTTCTAAGTTTTTTGCGTAGATTACTTTCTGTACCTCAGGAGGTAAACCAGGAATTATTAAAGTTGTATCTTGTTTTATATTTCACCTTTTTCAAACAAAGACTCAGTGTAAATCTATTGCTTGCGAAACTACTGATATATCAGCATGTCAGGGTGTATTGGTATTGAAATTATCTTGTATTCCTGCAGGGATCTTTATCCAGTCTGTGGTTTCATATATTATACCATTTTGTGTTTGTAATCTAGTTTTTGGTACGAGTGTAATTACCTCAGTGGTTTCATTGTATATTCTTACATTTCACTTTGAAATATTTTTCTCGTCTCTTAAGATTTCTGTAGCAGCATAAGTATCTGAACTATGGAGGGTTTCTGATAATCTTGATATTTTTATATTTTTGTTATTTCATAATATACTATTATCATCATTTTCTGAGAATATAAAATTATGGGCTTCCTTTTTGATTATGATTTTTGGGGTAATTGAAACATATGATTTGCTAATTGCGAAATAATATATAAATAAAAATACAAGTAGGCTTAACAAAAATGCTCATAAGAATATATGAATTGAGGTTTTTTCTTGGTAAATCCTTGAATATTTTCACAAAGAATTTAGTTTTTTATTGGTATCTAGACTTCTTGTGATTTCTTTCTTGTAAGTTCAAACTTGAAACTTAAAATACTCCCAAAAAGTGAAATTATGCTCCATAAGCTTTCATGTTGCATCGTCACTTAAAAAGCCTTGATCTTTAACGCTAGAATACTCTATTCAAAGCCTTTTTCCTATTTTCTTTCAAACCCTATCACTTGTAGCTATTATTAATTTTTTATCTCAAACCTTAGACTTCAAGATCTTTAAGGAAATATAATTATGCAGGATGGGATGGCCGAGTGGAAAATCTAATATAATATCTGAAGTGTTTTCAGCTTCAATTTTATCAATTATATCAATTATTGTATCATCTATTTTAACTTTAATCATTTGCTCTGATTTTGCTATGTATCTAAAAGAAAATACCTTTACAAAAAAGATATTCACTATAAACTGAAAATCAAATTACAATAAAACTTTCTTCTTCTCTCTGTATGGATTTTCTAGATAATATTATCGCTTTAATTGACTCGGCAATTGATGTTAACGCTGAGAATAGCGTTACTCAATGAAATATTATCGCAAAATGATATAATAAGGATATTGATGCGGATAGAAATATGGTAGAAGAGTCTCATGAGTGGATACTGAATTATAAAACAGAACTCATAGAGTTATCAGGTATCTCGAGTTTGAAGATTAAGTATACAAATAATTCAGGGTATTTTATTGAAGTACCATCCTCTCAGGTTGAAAAAGTCCCTAAGGATTTAATTCAAAAACAAACCTTGACTCAGGTTGTGAGATATACTACAGTGATTCTCCAAAATTTCGAACAAGATTTATTAAACATCAGTTCAACTTTATTCCAAAAAGAATACGAATGTTTTTTATGAATTCGTAATACTATATTATGTCATTTTAATGACATATATAAGTTGAGTAGAAATATATCTCAGTTAGACTTTTACTTGAGCGGAGCAAAATTAGTTGCTAATGAGAAATATATTCTTCCAACAATTGACTCAAATTATAAACTTGAGATTAAATGATGAAAGCATCCTGTAATAGCTCAGCAAAGTAAAGATTTTATTTCTAATGATCTTGGTTTAGAAAAAAATGATTTTATTCATGTTATTACTGGACCAAACATGTGATGAAAATCAACTTTTTTGCGTCAAAACGCACTCATAATTATCCTTTCCCATATAGGATATCCAGTGCCTGCATCTCACGCAAAAATACCAATTATTGATAAGGTATTTTCCAGGGTAGGTGCTTGAGATAATCTCTTTTTGTGACAGTCTACTTTTATGGTAGAAATGCAAGAAATAGCTTACATACTTCACAACTCCACTAAAAACAGCTTTGTAATAATTGATGAAATTTGAAGATGAACGAGTACCTACGATGGTATGAGTTTAGCTTGGTCTATCTTGCAGTATAATCATAATACTATTAAGGCAAAGACTCTTTTTGCTACCCATTATCATGAGATAATCGATCATACCGAAGATTTAAAGTGAGCTTCGAATTATAGTATGGCTATCGGTGAAAATGATGATAATATTGTATTTCTAAGAAAAATTATCCCTGGTTGAATAAAGAAAAGTTATGGAATAGAGGTTGCAAAACTTGCAGGTATACCACCTGAGGTATTGAAACTAGCAAAAACAGCTATGTTGGACTTTAAAAACGAAACAAAGTTCAAACAACTAAGTTTTATTAATACTAAGGAGACACCTTCTCAAAAAGCTAACAATTGAGTGGATAATCAAGTATTGGATATGATTAAAAACCTTGATATAAATTCATTCTCCCCACTGGAAGCATTATTAAAATTAGAGGAATTACAGAAGCAGGTTAAAAAATAGAAATAATCAAGGAGTTTTTTTGGAAAAACTTGAATACGACCTCACTATATATAATATATTGTCAATATTTACATATTTATTTTTTGTACTATGAACTTTGTTGTTAAAAATTTAGGTTGGATTCTATTACTATTATTCTTTTTATTCATGCTGTTTATCATTTCTTCAAATGGATGAGGGAAGCAAATAGCTCAATCGGGTGCTGTTTTATCTACTGACTCTTGATCTACACAAGAGGATTTGGACAGCCTTGTAAAGCTTATAGATGATGAAGAAGAAATTACTGAAGAGGTTACTGAATGAGAAATGATGTCAGATGAAGCAGACATTATGGCTACATGATCAGTTAAAAAGAGAGGAGGATTATTCTCATTTATGAATTGGGGGAAAAATGATGCGGATAATAACGATGAATGAGAAAATGTATCTGATTCAGGAAGTGTGATTTCTGAAAATGTAAAAGAAAAAA
>JAJOLH010000030.1:12539-28638 GCA_021129415.1 Candidatus Altimarinota bacterium
TGAGAAAATGTATCTGATTCAGGAAGTGTGATTTCTGAAAATGTAAAAGAAAAAACTGAAGATAATAACGATGAATGAGAAAATGTATCTGATTCAGGAAGTGTGATTTCTGAAAATGTAAAAGAAAAAAATATCTCTGTAACTCCAAGATCAGATTTAATTGGAGCTGTAGGTGACTCAAGCAGTTCACAATCAAATAACATGATGAAGAAATCTGGATGATCTAAAGCACATCTTTCAAATGAAGCTCATTTGTATGCTTCTGAAGTACTGTGACATAGTAATATGTATCCAGGTATAAATCTTGAGACTCAGGTTGGAATGGAGCTTGAAATAGGAGTTCATTCTTTGAAATTAAATAATAAATACTTTAACGAGACTCTAGGTTACTTAATGAAAGGAGACAGTTTGACGCAACTTACTCAAGAAAATAATTTTGGTTGTTTTCAAGTAGAAGTTACAAACTCTACATACTCTCACAACGTCGGTAAAACGGGATATGTATGTAAAAAATATCTTCAGGCCCCAGAACAAACTAAAAACAATACTATAGTAGAAGACATAATAGAGACTAATATTGGATCTACTATATCTACTGAGATTTGAGATTTCATAGTAGTTGAAAAAGATAACGTTATGCTCGGTGGTTCACTTCTAGAAAAATGAGCTTTTATCGATAAGTTTTCAGATACTGTAAACGAATGTTTTGTAGCTCATGTATACAAATCTATTAATCCAGCTAATCAATGAAAAGTAGGAGTAGTATGTGAAACGAATCTATACTAAACCTCTTGATTTTAGATATATGTTAATATACTTAATATTAAGTATATCTGACTTATTGATGCATGAAAAAATCAAAAATACTCATACTACATGACACTTTTCTTTATAAAGGAGGGTGAGAGAGATTAATCTTAATGATGTGAAAAGCGCTAGGAGCTGATATTGCCTCAGGATTCTTTTCTGCTGGGAGTTTCGACTTAAGAAAAGAAGGATTCACGGGTAAAATAATACCTGTATCGTCAGAAATATTTGCGAAAGGGTTTCGTCATATAAAGCTTAAGTGGAATTTCTTATTTTCAACTGGGTTTATAAAGGAGTATGATACTGTTTTATTTAGTGGAGATAGTATTTCAGCTGTGAGAAACTGCAAGAAAGAGACTAAAAAAATATATTACTGCCATACTCCACCTCGGTATATTTATGATCTTCATAACTTATATTTAAAGAAAGTACGATGGTACCTGCGGCCTTTATTTAAAATGGCTTGTAGTATATTTAAATTTCTCTATGAAAGAGATTTAAAAAACATGGACCTCATACTTACAAATTCTGAGAATACAAAATCTAGAATAAAAAAGTATCTATGATATGATTCTGTTGTACTATATCCTCCAGTTGATACTAATCGTTTTGTTTCATTAGAACAAAAATGATATTTTTTAAGCTTTGCTAGATTAGCAGATGCAAAGCGTGTAGATAAAATCGTAGAAGCATTTACAATAATTTGAGATGAAGAGTTAATCGTCATTTATTGAAAAAATGACCCTCAAAGAGAAAAAATCTTTAATCTTGCTCAGTGACATTCTAATATCAAGCTCGTTACTCTCGAAGATAATGATTTGCTTTATGACTTTATAGGAAATGCGAGAGCAACAATATATATACCAATTGATGAAGATTTTGGTATGAGCCCAGTAGAATCTATGTCAGCTTGAAAGCCTGTTTTAGGTGTAAATGACGGTGGGCTCAAAGAAACAATAATACACTTAAAAACTTGATACCTCATTGATCCTGAATGCAAAGTAGAAGATATTATCTCAGCTGTGAGATACTTAAGCCCTGAAGAGTCTACTTCCATGCAATGAGCATGTGAGGCAAGAGCGAAAGAGTTCGGCTTAGAGTCTTTTAAGAAACAGTTACGTGGGCATGTAAAATAAAAAAATAAGCTAAAATATTTTAGCTTATTTTTTTATTAAAACTAGACCATAGCTTCTAATGCTTCTTTTTCAGTGTCCACTGTTGGTATGATTGTAGTGATTCCTACGAGCTCAAGGACATCTTTTACCCCTTCGTCACAGTTTGAGATATACATAAGTCCATCGTTATCTTCGAGATTTGAGAATACATCAGCAATATATCCAATTGATTTAGAGTTAAGGTACTTAAGACCTGCAAGATTAAAAAGGATTTTTTTATCAGAAAAGTCTCCAATTTGTTTGTATAAATCTGTAAAAGTATTATCTGCATTTGTCTCATCTAGCTCTCCACTAAAGTCAAAAACGATAACTGAACCTTCTTCTCTTTTAACTATTTCAATAAGTGTTTCCATATCGCTAAAAATTATTTGTAAATAAATATATACAAGTATTATATCCTAAAATATTTTAGAGAGCAAATTTTAGCTCATAAAAACATGTTGTTATGTCCCAAAAATACTCTTTAAAAGAGATAGCTGATTTAAAAATTGATATATCTAAACCTTGTATTATATTTTTATATGGTGATTTGGGAGTAGGAAAAACAACTCTTTCACAAAGCATAATTGAGAATAATACTCATGAAACTCATGAGGTGACATCTCCTACTTATGTTTATTATAACAAGTATGAAAATATATATCACTTTGATTTATATAGATGTCGTGATTACGACGAATTTGTATCAATATGAGGTGAGGAAATACTTGATAATAATGAAGGAATAGTATTGATTGAGTGGCCAGAGATCCTCGAGTGAATATATAAACCTGATATCACTATTCATTTACAGAACACCTCAATAAATAAAGAAAGAGAGATTACTCTTCAATACTCTTAGTGACTTCTCTAAATCTAATATATTCAGTTATTCTGAGTCATGTAAATCTACCGAGGAGGAAATTAATAGGGACAAGAGCTATAAGCGTTTCAGGATAAGCAGTGAGAAAGACTAAAAGCATATTAAAATTAAATAATAGGTAGCATAGTAGTGATACGATAAGTGTTCCAATCAGGCTCTTTTTATATTCTCCAAATTCTTTAGAGGTAATGATAGTAATGAGCTTTTCTGATACTATAAAGAATAAAACAATATATAATATGTTATTAATATTTAGGCTTATAAGATTAAAGTAATCTAAACCTTGGTAGAATAACATAAATACGAGTAAATTAATTATTGTAACAAACGTAACCTTTGGGGTGTATAATAGAGTATATTTACTAATGAATTTAGATATTCACATGTTGCAAACAATAAGAAATGCTATAAGCATAAGCGTAAAAGCAACACCGATTTGTATATATAATAGTGTTATAAATACTGGGATAATACTTCAAAGAGTGGATATTCCTATGAGATGTTTTGATACCCCAACAATAGTTAAGAATAGTGGTAGTAACAAAATAATGTAAATATGAGTAGTAGAAACTCAACTATTAGAAAGATCATTAATAAACCTAGATATAAAAAATATTGGAGATATACTTATATTCTCTGTAATGGGAGTGTAGCTATAATTATTTGTCTCAACTTCTTTTCTTAAACTCACAAAGTTTTGTGGATTTTTAAGTGTTTGAAATTTTAACGACTCATCAATAATGAATCCATCTTTTATGAAATTTTTTCATGCAACAGCATTCGCAATATACTTCTTTAAAATGCTAGTGTTATACGAAGAAATAAGAACAATATTTAGAGATTCATCATCCATTCCTGTTGATCTTATTTGTGAAAGTGCTGAAAATAAGAACTCTTTTTCTCACCATATTGCTAAGTAGTCAGAGTTTTCTGGGAATGAAAGAGTGTATTCTTTATATGTATTTATTATATCTTCTCATATTAGGTCCTGTTCACTAACGGTTCATATTTGATATATATATACTCATAAGTCTTCTCATGCATCAATATAATCATTGAGAGTATCCTCATCGATAGTGTTACTTGTGAGTACAGGTATACTTTTTTCGTATACAAAAACAGACTCGTCATAACTATAAAGGAGTTTCTTATTTATCGTATCATTTCCATCCTCATCTAATTCATTTATGTTCGTGAAGATATTTAATTCAATTGCTTTTTCTCCAACTGTTTCAAATGTCGTTGTGAGAGTTGTTCATGTTTGTGGCTCGTTTGAAAATATTTCCCATACATATTCTAAAGAATAATCAGGATAATCTTCTCTTAGAGAAGCATCTAGCTCAGAAATACTTATTTCTAACGTATCTCCAAAGAATATTCTTTCTTGATAATCAATAGAGTAATTATCAAGAGTCTTTTCAAGCTCTCATATAGAATTAGCCCAAGTGCTTCACAGAATAAAAAAATAACTCAGACAGATTAGTGTGAAATAACGTATAAACATGTTTATTTTCTAGTTAATATTATTACAAAGGTTTTCATCATGATTTTTAGATCAAGTAAAAAACTCCAATTTTCGATATAAAATATATCGAGTTTTGCTTCAAGTGCAAAATTATTCTCATCTCGACCGTTCACTTGAGCCATTCCAGTAATTCAAGGTTTGATAGTAAGAAGTCTTTCCTGATATTGTTCGTATTTCTGTACCTCTCGAGGTTGATGTGGACGAGGTCAAACGATACTCATACTTCATGTTAGTACGTTGAGAAATTGAGGTACTTCATCGAGTGAATATTTCTCCAGAAATGTTCAAATTCGAGTTTTTCTCGGATCTTTCTTTATTTTATATAGAGGTCAATTACGTGTACTATTGTTTTTTATTAGTTTTTCTTCTAGCTTTATTGCAGGATCTTCACTATTTTTTATTCAGTAGCCCTCTTTTACGCAATGCTCCCACTTTAAATAACGAAATTTGTAGCAGTTGAATATCTTACCGTATTGTCATATTCGTCTATTTTTATAAATGGCAGGTCAACTAGGATCCTCTATTTTAATCAATATTAAAATAACTATCCAGAGAGGCAGTAGTATTATACAGATTCATAGAGACACAAAAATATCAAATACTCTTTTTCAAATTCGTCACCAGTTTTCTAGGGGAGTGTTTTGAATCTCAATAACAGGAGTCTGATTTATCAGAGAGAGGGAAGTATTTGTTTTTGTAACATCGAAATTATTACTGATATACCTATACCTTACTGCGTATATTTTGGAGAGTTCCCATATTTTATATAAATCGTCTTTTGAAAAGTCACTATCAATATACAGTATTTCATCACATTTATGCTGTGAGATAAGTTTCTCTATGTGTTTAATATTTCATATATACTTTAAATTTGCAGTTTTTTTTGCCTTTTCATTTCCATAACCGATTACGTTGTATATTTTTGAGTTCCTAATGTCTAAGAGTATAGACTTCATAGCTTTCTCTGACTTGTTTGTTATAAGTAAAAGAGACCTCTTTGGGATGATTTTTTTTCTCAGCAAAAATGACTGCACTATATTTAATATAATACGCACGAAGATACTTCAAAATACTCATAATACCATCGTAAAGAGTATGATTAGACGAGGGATTTCACTTCAAGTATACAGAATACCATTACCAAAATATACTCATACAGAAAAGAATAAAAGCCAGTAAATTCAGTACCTAATAATATCGATTATTTCTTGAATTTTTGAATGAGTCATTTGGAGACTATAAAGCTTATGGCTCGCAAAAAGAAAAATATATAGTATAGCTCAATATAGAATAAATACATTCAGTGATGTTTGATGAATTGTCTGTATTGGGAGAGAAACTCCTGGGATTAGGTCAGAAATAAGACGAATTTCTTTCGCAACAAAAAAAGCTACACAAATAACAATGAAGTCAAGTGGTATTTTAACGATGGAGAAGGTTAATTCGTGCTGTTTCATGGCTCTTAAAGTGTTGCAAAGAATCTCTTTTTTCGTAGTATATCAAAGTTATTATACTTCTCAAACAAAAAAACGAAACTATGTCTTCAAAAAAAGTAAAAACGTGAGACTTTTTCTCTAAAATGAGAAAACAATGTATGCATATAATTTCTGACGTCATATATTTATATAAAAATTTTATTCATTGGAATATATCAAAGATCTTAATATCTCTATGGACTATGATTTTATGATTTATTATAGTAGCCCCAATTTTTGTAGTAGCTATAGTTATTTGATTTATTGATCCAATTAATTGGAGTGAGCTCATTTCTTTTGTTCTTACAGGGAGTGATGTATCATACAGCATAGTGTGAGAGGTTGCCATGCATCCATATTGGCTTGTGAGCATGATTTTTCTTTCAGTTTCTTGATTGTTTCTATTTTTATTAGCATCGAGTTACTCTTCTCTACTCCAGGCTAATCTAGCACTTCATTATCTCAAAGAGAAAAAGCTTAAATATAAGAAGAACTTATATACATCTCGACATCATATACTTGTATTTATGTCTATCATTTGTTGGAATATAATGTATCTCCTAGCTCCTGTGATTATATGGGTATGAGTAGTATTCTTTATGTATTTATTTTTCAATATAGGATTTGTATCGTTTGAAGGGCTTTCACTATTAATAGCTATTGCTACAGTGATACTCATAATAGCTATAGTATATTTAGTGTACCGAATTATCTTCGGATATATATTACTCGCAAAAGATAGTAAGAAAAAGAAACTTCATCCTGGGAGATCATATGTTCAGGAATCTATTAAAATAACTCAATGAAGCAGTTTTTGGAAATTTCTATTTATTTCCATTATCTATTCACTTTTATTAATGCCATTCACAAGCTTTGATGCGCATCTAGAGAGAGAGTCTCTTTATTTAAAGGACACTATGATATATAATAGTTGATTGGTGGATAATATAGAGCCAGAACAAATACAATACTATGAGTATATTACTGCTGAGTATAGTCATCTCACAGATGATGAGATACTTAATAAGATTCAATCTTTTTATACTCTTCGTATTGTATTGTTTTTTCTCAGTTATCTTGTGTTTTCAGGACTGTTTATATATGTAGTAACATCATTTTATGTAAGAGTGTTGAGCAAAAAATAATTTAATTCTGTAGGTTTTTAAAAGTGAGAATACTGGTTTTTTGAGATATATATGGTCGGCTTTGAAGAAAGGCTTTTGTTAAGGAGTTCCCAAAAATGAAAGAAAAGTATTCTCCAGACTTTACAGTTGTAAATATAGAAAATATCACATCAGGTCGATGACCTGCGAGTATTCATGCTGAGTTAATCGATTCTCTTTGAGTAGATATCATGACAGGTTGAGATCATGTTTTCGATAACATGCCAGATATCTGAAAGTATTTCAGCAAGGATGATTGTAAGCTAATCAGGCCAGCAAACTTTGTCGCATCTGAGCATTTTTCACTACCTTGAGATGGCTATAGAATAATCAACAAAAATAATAAAAGACTTTTAGTTATTCAACTGCTATGAGAAGTATTTATGAACCATAAGGTAGATAATGCTTTTATCAAAGTTGAAGAAATTTTAAGTCAGGTTCCTAAGTCAGATTATGACGCAGTTATTGTCGAGTTTCATAGAGAGACCACAGCTGAGTTGTATGGGATGGCTAATTTTCTTGATGGTCAGGTTTCAGCTGTATATGGTACTCATACACATATTCAAACAAATGATGCTCATATTCTCAACGCTTGAACGGGTATTCTCTGTGATGTAGGTATGAATGGCCCATTTGAATCTGTTATTTGAGCTGATTTTTCTTCTGTGAAAAAACGATTTTTAACATGAATTCAAAGAGGGAAAATAGAACAAAAGCTCTCATGAAAATATGTTATTAACGCATTGCTTATAGATGTGGATGAGACTACCAAACTCTGTAGTAATATAGAAAATATATCTTTTACAAATACACTCTAGTTATAATATGCTAAAAAGAAGATTTATATTATTGATACTATTATTTATATGAATACTTTGCTCTATGAGCTTGGTGTCTATGTTTATATATTTTGATCCATATGTACATAAGACTTTAGGTTTAACCTTGCTTACATTTTGTTTTTTATGATCTGTAAGTACCTTAACATCCTTGGGTATATATTTTATAAAAAAAATCTATTATAGAGGAGAAGTTTGAATGTATCATATTCTCACGAGTTTACGACAGGCATTCTTATTCGCATTTTTATGTTTTGGTATTTTGGCAGTTTTTTCATTTAAAATCCCTCCAGTTTTACCTATAATATTATTGTTTCTTTGCGTTATATTTTTAGAGTTATTTATCCAAAGCTTTTAAATGAAATTATTTTCTTACATCTTTACCTTTCTTCTAGGAATATCATATTTTTCCATAGTGGCTTTTGCTTTGAGTGAATCACAAGCTTGAATAATTTTGAAAAACTTCAAAATTCAAGAAAAAGAAATGATTTTTGAAAGTGATTCAGTGCTATTAGATGAAGAGGATAAAAGTATTCTTTCCACATATAAAAAGCTCAGTATTTATGAAAACATTTGAGATAAAATACAATCTAAAAGAGAGTATCTAGAAGATCAAAATTCAAAAATTAGTAGCAGAGTTGATTCTCTAGAAGAGTCAGTTAAAGCCTTGGATACAGATATATCAGAACTTGTCTTAGAGGTAAATAAAATTAATCAGCAAATTGTTGATACAAAATCTAAGATAGAAGTAAACAAAGATACTATTGTATTGTTAAAAAATAAAGTAGCTCAAAGTACTGAAATACTTTTAGAATACCTTGTATACATATATAAAAAGTGAGAGTCAGTTTCTGATGATTGAGATATAGATAATCTCAAAACTATTCTTCTCTCGGGAGAAAAAATTGATGAACTAATGAACGATCTATATTTCAAAAGCATTATACAGGTTACGTGACAGCAGCTCATAGAAAAACATAGAAAATTTATATCAACTCTTTACATAAAAAAATTAGATTTAAACCAACTGGAAAATGATCTAAAGATACTTCGTAAAAAAGGAATCCTAGAGAAGAATATCCTCGATGATAAGCGCGCTTCAAAACAAAGACTACTCGACGTAACAAAGTGACAAGAAGATTTATTTCAAAAATATATATCTGAAAAACTAGAGATTGAAAGAGATGTAAAAGTCAAAGAACTCAGAGAACAGATAAAGCTAAATAATACAAAGAAGAAATTGCTTGAAAAATATGATTGCGAATTCGTAGATACTCAATCAGATTTAGTGGCTTTTGATAATCTGTCATCGCAGTGTCAGGATATTAATAAGATAATATATGCAGAATCTCGTCTCACAGGAGTAAATCATTGAAACAATCCTCTTGATTGGCCAGTTGCACCGTACCTAGGGATATCGGCCTACTATAGAGATGATGAGTATACTGAGCACTTTTGAACAGATCACGATGCAATCGATATTGTAGTTCAGCAAGGAACAGATATAAAGGCTCCTATGGATGGGTATGTTATTTACATTCAGCCTCCAATAAATACGTGATACGCGTATATAGCTCTGAAGCATTCCGATACCCTCGTTACCCTTTACTGACATATCAGCAGCTCAGAAGTCTGACTATATGACTTTGTAAAAAAATGAGATATATTTGCTAAGTCATGAGGAGAATATGGAACTAATGGTGCGGGTATACTCACCACAGGCCCACATCTCCACTTTGTAGTATATGAAAATGAAGAATATGCTGATCCTCTTGAGTATCTAGATACGTCTTATATTGCCTATAATAAGCTTCCAGAAAAATATAGTTTCAAATATTTGTCAGACTTTAAAATCAGAAAAGGATATGAATATACAGGGAAAAAAACAACAGGAGGTAATGTGTTTAGAATAGAGTGAGAAAATGAAGTTGAGAGACAGAAATACCTTTTAGATACGTATGCAGTTTGAGACTTTGTAGATTGGGATATCTGGATAGAAGAATCAGTAGCAGAGAATATAGATCCTACATTTCTAATGTGTATCGGATTGGCTGAAACAACTCTAGGGAAATATCTAAAAACTCCATATAACATCTGAAACGTATGAAACACTGATTCTGGATCTACCTATAGTTTTTCATCTGCGAGAGAATGAGTACATTGGATGGCTATCACATTTAATAATCGGTATTTATCTCAGTATAGTGAAATAGATGAGCTGAGTCGATATGGAAATAAAGATGAGTCAAAGCCTATTTATGCTTCGAGTGACTTTAATTGGCATAATAACATCATTAAGTGTATGAGTCATGTGAAAGGGCACTTTATTCCAGATAATTATCAGTTTAGGTTAAAGTAATATTAAAATATAAAAAATACTTCTGTCTAGTTATACGGGGGTATTTTTTTGTATGACGCTTGTAAGTATCTCAAAAATAGGATAGTATTTATTATATATATTACTAGATATAAAAATGATGAAACGAATACTATTGTTTATATTTCTATTATTGACCTCTATTTCTTCTGTAAGCGCAGTAGTTTCGGGTTGAGAGGTAGAGCAAACAAAGAGTACTGCTGGTATGCTTGTTTGATTTTTTTCTACAGAGCTTCTTATTAATATCGTGTTTGCAGTATTTGTCCTTGTTTTTACTATAATTACTTCAAAGTTTATTAAATGAAAGCTCTTTGGATATTTGGAGTCAGCAAATATTGGAGATGAAGCAAGTAAAGAAGAAATCATAGGAGTAATTAGTAGGACTGTAAATATTATGATTATAATTGCATGATTCTCTATTGCCTTAAGTATCATAGGAGTTGATTTAGGAATATTCATGTGAGGTATTTGATTTGGTATCGGGTTTACGCTCAAGACTTTCCTCACGAACTTTATTTCAGGTATTATAATAGTATCACAATGAAGTTACCATATATGAGACCTCATAGAAGTAGGAACCCAAAGATGAAAAATTACAAAGATTAATGCACTCTTTACTGAGCTGGAGGAACTAGATGGGATTATATTTAACATCCCTAATGTGAGGTTCTTTGAAGAAAATGTAAGGAATTTCCATACAAACGATAAACGTCGAATAGATATAGAGGTAGTAGTAGATTATCAAACTGATATTCTGCAAGCAAAGAAGGTATTGCAACAAGTTGTATCAAATTTTCCGATGGTACTCCAGGCTCCAGCATCAGATGTCCTTATACGAGATTTAGGAGATAGGGGAGTATGACTTACTCTACGATTTTGGGTAAACTCTAAAGAAAACTTTATCACATTAAAGTCTAACGTCACAGAAACCGTAAACCTAGCATTTAAACAAACAGGGGTTAAGATACCATTCCCCCAAATGACACTCTCATGAGACTCGGAAAGAATTAAATAATTTTTATAGAAAAAAGTATTTGATTTTTATAGAAAAAACACTATATTTTTTATAGTGTTTTTTTATCTATTTTAAGGGAAATAATAGCATGAAAGATTTTAACAAAATTGTTAATAAGATGTGAAAGAACTGATGAAAAGTAATGCTCAAGAAAGATATATATGAGCTAATAGACCCAGAATGTAAGCCTGAATATCAATCTTTTGTTGATAAAACCATATATAAATTAAGAGCTCAGTGATACATTATCGCTCTTAAGTCTGGAGTGTATATTATTCCAGACACAGAGGACTCACACCTCAATAGTGTTGATCTCGTAGAGAAATATTATCTAAGGCTTCTAAAGAAATATATAACGAGAGAGGTTTGATCTCACTACTATATATCCGGACTCAAATCACTCCAGTATCATTTAAAAGACATGAGTATTCCTGAGAAGATATATATCATAACACGCTCACTTAATAAGAAGATCAAAGTTTGAAACTATGAAATCATATTCAAGACTCTCTCATGAAAGTCTCAATGAAAGAAAATCAACTTATACTCAAAATTTAGTGAATATAGCAAGGAAATTAGTATAGACTGAATAAGCGTGAAAACCTCTTGATTAGAGCTCTCTTTGCTGGAATCTGCTCTTGTTGCCGATATGTATGAGTGAGTTGATGTATCCATCTTAATAAAGGCCATTAAAAAGTATGGTAGTGTGTTTGATCGTAAAATATTAAGAGAGATAGGAAAGTATAAATATAACATGTCTTATAATAGACTAAAAGAAATATCTAAAACTATTGATCTAGACTTGTATGAGTTGTTTCTAAACGTGATTAAACAAAACTGATGATGCTTCGTCTGAGAAGGGCTGAGAGGTATATAATAAAAAAGAACTTCATGTGAAGTTCTTTTTTATTATATTAGTATTTTACGCTTGATTCTTTTTCATAAAGAATATTCAACTAGTAAGTAATAGGGCTATAAGAGCCATGAATATGTACATCTCTGGACCAGTTTTTACCTTTGTCATTTCAGAGAGACTTCATTGTATTGTTTCTCCTGAAGAAGTTTTTCCAATTGCCTTAATAGCAAAGTCTTCGTATCTAATCTCATCACCTGTTATCTCTATTTCAAATCTAGGTTCTGTTGTTGTTTCTATAAGAGAGATTTTATTATCTTCTATTTTTTTATAGATATTATATTTTTCTGCATCATCTAAGTCTTTCCACGTAAGTACTGATTTCGTTTTAAGCTCCGTTACCTCTATATTTGTAATCGTGAGATCTAAATCAGTTACTACAGGAGTTTCATCTATAGTTTCTATAACCATCACTTTTTCTTTTGGTTCATCTCATCCTGCCTTTAACTCTGGGATTGCAGTGATAGTAAGTGTTTCCACTCCTCTTTCTTGCGTCTCATGAGCGAAATCATCTGTGAGTAGTACATCTACATCGTATTCACCAGCTTCACTAGGAGCGAGCGATTTCGCTATATATATACCATCTTTTGTTTCTTCTAGAGTAGTGATGATATCATTTATGATTACTTGTACTTTTGAGAGTCATGCGTTTGAAACTAATTCCATTGAAATTTCAGTTTCTGCCTGTATAGCTCAGATTGGAGTAATGGTAAGTTTTTTAAATTCAGGAGCGTTTGAATTTATCTTTATATCTATTCGAGCCGATTCACCAATTACTTTGTCATCAGCGTTAAGTACAAAGGCCTGTAAACCATTCATTCATTGTTGTAGAGCTTCTATATCTTTTTCGAATACTCAGTCAGAGTTACTTGTTGTGAAATAATCTTGATCGTTATTAAGTACCACTCTTACTTGATGATTTTTTTGTGTAGTCCCTGATACAGTGATGTTATTTTTACCAAGTGTAACTCCATTTTCTGGTGAAAGGAGGAGAATCTCAACATCAGTGAGAACTTCTTCAGCAGAAATATCTATTTCAGCTATACCTAGTATGTTTTCATCATTGAGGTCGTATACATAGATATCTTGTTTTCCAACGTTTTGAAATCTAACTGCATTTTCAAACTTTACTGATCCTTCGTTTGCAGCAGTGAATGAATAAGAGTTCTCAGCAAGGTCAGAAGGGAATTCTGCTTGCGCGTCACTCTCTGAAAAGACTAATACATCTCAACTGTAATCTGTGATAATTTCATTGTTTTTATCAACTGCAGAAATAGTTATGTCGAGAGCCTCTCCAACTTTTGCTTCTGTCTTTCCGAGTACTACTTCGAAATGATCAAGAGCACCAGCTGCGAAGCTGCTAGAAAAACATGATAGAGAACACAGGATTATAAGTAACTTTATGTATCATTTCATAGTACAATAATTGTTAGAAAGTATTTTTTGTTAAAAAGTCGTAGATTTCGACTATACTACTCGCAAAGCCTCGCATTCTCAAGCGAAAAAACAAATATAACTGTACATTTATGAAAAATATTTTTAAATAAATATTTTATTTCATTCTACTGGAAAATCAATAATAGAACTTATAACTGATTGACGTGATCATATATGTAACCACAACAGGTCTCTATGTTCTGCATCAAGCTCAGAGAGAAAGTCGTCAATAAGAAAAAGCACATCTTTCTCAGGACAGTATTTTTCTAGGAACTTCGTCTCTAAAAACTTTAATCACAACAAAATACTTTTAACCTCACCTCTTGAGGCAAAATGAGTAAGGGGTGTACTATCTATAATAATATCAAAATCATCAAGATGTGGTCATCTGAGCGTTTTACGCAGGAGAATCTCTTTCTGCTGGTTTTTTTCTATATAGTCTCGCAGATAATTTTCTGGAGAATCTAGCTTTGTCTTAGAAATATATTCAAAAGAGATATCTTGAGCTTTTCAGAAAAAATACTCTTTAAGCTCAGGAGTATTTTCTTTAAAAAATTTTGAGAGTTCTCATCTATATTTATATATAGTAACAGCAGATTCTATATATTTATCATCCCAAAAACTGAGCTCAGAGCTGCTAGATTTTCCTTCTGATATGTTTTTGAGGACTCTATTTCTGCTAGTGAGTACTTTTTTATAATTTGAAAGTATCTTAGAGTATTTAGGAAAACTCTGAATAAGTATGTTATCTAAAAAATCTCTCCTTTGAGAAGGTCATAGATACATGAGGTTCATCATCATAGGGTGAAATGAAACTACTATTGGATAATTCTCACGCATCCGAGACTTGGTAGTGGATTTTCATGAGAGGATATATTTTCTCTTAGATCAATCTGAGCTATACGAATAAGAAGCAACTCAAGAGTCTAGTGAGTATTTTAAAAATAAACTTTCTTCTCATTGCATGAGTAAATACTCAGGTTTAGATTCGACAAGAGGAGCTGATGGAATTGAGAGAGCCTCAAGTATATTACTTTTTC
Organism: Candidatus Altimarinota bacterium; assembly: GCA_021129415.1. GTDB lineage: Bacteria > Patescibacteriota > Gracilibacteria > BD1-5 > UBA6164 > JAACSU01. The sequence continues at coordinate 27,168 of JAJOLH010000030.1, forward strand.
CTCTCCCGTTATTTCAGATGATTATATTTTTTTGCGCTCAAAAAGAAATTTCCTTATTCTGGAAATTTCTAAAATTTTTCATATGGAGCGATTCAATCACGAACAACGATATTAACTCATAATGTTTGGGAGAACAATTTGGTTTGCAACAACTTTTTGCTTAGAACATGCTAATAGCTCTCCTGAATTTACCTCAGTTGGATTACTGATTGTATCTTCTCTAAGTGATGCAATGTTATCAACTACCGAAACAGTAGGTATTACTCCATCAGTATCTACTTGAGAAAGTAAGTCCATATAGCTGATAATGTCAGTGATATTTCCTAGAAGTTTATCATTGTCTCCAGGGATTTTTGAAAGTTTTTCAGCAATCTTTTTTAACTCATCTTGCGATATACTCATTTTTCTATATATTTTATTGTGTTAATCTATTTGCTTATCACTATATGAGCAAAGTTTATAAAATCAAGTATGACACTGAAAAAAAACATTAAAAAATACATTAGCAACCCAGAAAAAAGAGTGAGTGTTTTATACTCGAGTTCTAAGCACGTTTCTCTTGTGATGGCATTCTTATTTTTTCTATCATATTTTTGTATATCTGCGAGTTTCTATGATGAATATTTTATTCCCATTTTTCTCCCTTTATATGTATGATTTATCGTAAGTTTTATTATATTTCTCAGCATGCTGACAATAAAACATGGATTAAATAAAATACCAAAAGTTGTTTTAGCATTGATATGCCTTATTTGGGTATGACTATGAGCATTCTTTTTAATACCAGTTCTATAAATATGAAAAAAATACTTCTATGCCTCTCTATGTTAGTGATTTTACAATCATGTTTTTGGAGTTCAGAGAGTACACTCACATGACTATCTCTCCAAGAATCAGAAGAGTTCTCAATCCAAATACCAGAGTCTTGGGGAGCTGTCTCTCAGGCTGATATACCAACTCCAAAATCATGAGAAGTAGCACTTGCATATTCGTCTAATTCAGAGAGACAAGGGTATTTAAATAACATCGTAGTCCTATCGACTCCATCAAAATCATCAGAGACATCAGACTCTCTTATGAAAAACTCTATACAATCACTACAAAATGATATTGAAAACTTTAAAATTATAGAAGAAAAAACAGTGAGTTTCTTAGATAGTTCGAACTGAATAATAGTCAGCTATAGTGGAAAATATAATACTACCACTCCACAAGCAACCTATATACAGACTGCTCGCATTTGCTGAGATAACAACTATTATCTCACACTCTCCCTTACAGAAAATCTCGAGAATTACGATCGCTATGAATATATATTACAAACATTTACATGTAATTAACAAAAAATATTGATAAACACAAAGGAAGTCATATAATCTCACTCGCAAATATATGGTGCCATGGCAGAGCGGTTATGCAGAAGCCTGCAAAGCTTTGTAGCCCGGTTCGACTCCGGGTGGTACCTCCAAAT
>JAJOLH010000074.1:0-18491 GCA_021129415.1 Candidatus Altimarinota bacterium
TCACTCCCTGCTATTAATTTGTCACCTTTTGAGAGAGTACCCATATTTCTTCCCTCTAAATCTTCGTTAAGGTAAATAACTTTTGAGTTTCATTCTGTACCTATATTTCCTAGAGTTTCAATCCTAGATGAATCTAGTAGGAACTGAAGTACCTTTTCTGCGTTGAGAGACTTATCTGTAGCCTTGATCATATCTACTGCCTCTTTGAATCCTTCTGCAATTTTTGTTCTTTGTCCTGCCATACCTTCTCCTAGGAGTATTTTGGCATCTTTTTCTGCTTCTGCTTCTTTAACTTTCATTATTTTTGCAGCTTCTCATTCATTCATTGCAGCCTCTTTAAACTTTTGAGTTTCAACAACTTTATTCATAGCCATCATAACAGTACTATCGAGTTTTACATCACGTACTTGTATTGAATCAAGCTTATATCCAAAACTTGCAAGCCTTATTCTTAATTTTTCTTCTATAGTTTCTCAAATTTCTTCCCGTTTCGCAAATATTTCTTTATGAGTAAATGCTACAATCATACCCCTGAGTTGCTCATCTATGGTAGATTTCATCATAGTACGTGCGTCGTCTATAGCATATACTGATTTATAAATAGACCCCTCTCTTGAATTGTCTTCATCATCCTCTACGTAATATATAACATTGAGACCAATATAAGCCGTTACATTATCAGAGGTGATTCCATCTACATCTACTGGAAAATTTCTTCTATAAAGCACTTGAGACTTTGTAGTCTCTAGAAATGGGATAATAAAATTTAAACCTTGTCTAAGTATTCTATCAAAACGACCTAAGAATTCTACGGTTCTAACTGTATTAGGAGAAATGATTCTTACAGAGAGTGCAATTAAAATAACTTCTAACACAATAGCAACTGGAATTCCAGCGACACCTCCTACAAGGATAGAAACAACAGGAATTAATATTAAAAACAATGGAACTACGAATTTTAACATATAGGTATGTTTAAAAAATAATACATAAATAATATTGAGATTTTGGTTTTAGTAAAATTTCATTTTGCTTTAAGATATTAAAGCTATAATTAAACTATACTATTTAAAATATTTATATTCATGAAACATTACGATATTATCATTATTGGTTCTGGTTGAGGAACAAAACTTAGACCATTATCTGAGAAGTGAAGATCTATAGCAATAATAGAAAAGGCAGAGATGTGAGGAACATGCCTTAACAGAGGCTGTATACCATCAAAGATGCTGATTTACCCATCTGATCTAGCTACTACAGCTAGAGAACATGCAGCTGATCTCCATGTACATGGATTAGAAACTCCAAAAGTAGACTTTAAATCCCTTGTAGAAGAAACGCAGCAAAGAATATCTAAAAATTCAAATTCTATTGCTCCATTTTATGAATCTCAAGAGAATATTACCCTCTATAAATGACACGCTAGATTTATAGAGAATAAAATTGTAGAAGTAGACGGGCAGCAAATATCTGCTGACACTATATATATAGCCACAGGATCTGTCCCTACAATACCAAATATAGAGTGATTGGAATGAACTCCCTATATGACCAGTAAGGATGCCCTAGCTAACTCTGACCTCCCTAAAAAGATGATTGTAATAGGTTGAGGATATATTGCTGTTGAGCTAGGCCATGTATATTGAGCTGCTGGATGTGATACTCATTTTCTAGTAAGGTCTGGAATGATAAAAGCAGAAGACAAAGATGTGAGAGATGTGTTTGAGAAAGATTTTGCGAATAGGTATAATGTTCACTTTTGAGTATCACCAGTAAAAGTTGAGTACTCAGATGGTATTTTTTCAGTTACTTTAGATAATGGTGAGATTATGCAGTCTGATGCATTATTTGTTGCTACCTGAGTAAAGCCAATGACTGAGTGATTAGGACTGGAAAATACGAGCGTCACTCTCTCCGCGAGATGATATATAGAAGTAGATGAATACTTACAGACAGAGGCTGAGTGAGTATATGCTCTGGGTGATGTAGTGTGAAACTATCTATTTAGACATAGTGTGAATTATGAGTGAGAATATCTTCTCAGAGAATATAATCAAGAGGCTAAGTCTCCTATAAAATATCCTCCAATCCCTCATGCTATATTTACCTATCCTCAAATAGCTGGAGTATGATTTACTCAGGATGAATTAATTAAGCAAGGAAAAACCGAATGAGAAGATTATGAAGTAGCTTTACATAACTACAAAAATTCTGCTATGTGAGATGCTATGAAAGCAGAGGTGTGATTTGTAAAACTCATCGCTGAAAAATCTACTTGAAAAATATTGTGAGCACATATACTCTGAGATAAGTCATCAGATATCATTCATATGATGATTGTGATAATATCTGCGTGAGAAACAGTGGACTTTATGTTAAACAAAATGATATTTATTCATCCAGCTCTCTCAGAGGTAATACGAAACGCAGCAAGAACACTTTCTAAAAAAATATAAACATAGACGAAGCTCTTAAAGTTATTAATAATATTCTCGTTGTAAAACCAGTAATGAAAGAAGAGATAATGGAAGACCCTACTTTCGAAAATTTACACTCAGATATAGAAGTAATAGTTGAAGATAATGGCAATATAACATAAAACTAATATATGGACCTACAAGAGCAAGTACTAAATAAGATACAACTGGAGTTTTGAGATTGAGTTGAAATAGATTTTCATGATGAAAAGTGAGATGGGAAACATTTTTACGTAGATATAACTTCTGATAAATTTATCTGAAAGTCGAGAATTAACCAATCTAAGATGGTATATAAGGTCTTGGATGAGTTTATGCAAACAGGGAGTATACATGCTCTCAGAATGAAGTGTAGAGTACCAAATAATAATTCATAAATATAAAATATGTTAGACTCAGAATTAAAAACTAGGATAGAATCCCTTATAGCTCAGTATAAAGTAATGCTGTTTATGAAGGGTACTCCAGAAGCTCCAGCTTGTTGATTTTCTGCTAATGCTGTAGCGATGCTAGTTGAATCATGAATATATTTTGAAAGCTTTGATATATATAGTGATGAAGAAATAAGACAATGACTAAAAGAATTTTCTTCTTGGCCTACATTTCCACAACTATATATAAATAGTGAACTTATCGGTTGAGTTGATATCGTCTCAGAAATGTATGAATCATGAGAACTCACTGAGCTGAAAGTAGAAAATAATTTATAAATATATATATTATTGAATCTAAGTATTATTGAAAAATAATGCTTTTTTCTTTATTTTAAGCCAAAACTCTCATATATGTGAAAACTTTCTTCACACAAAATTCACGAAAGGCAAGTAAATATTTGACAATATCTCAAAACTGTGTGATAATTTCTTTGTATTTAGAAAATAATCACTTTTCATATGACAGCTCTTTTTTACCAGATCATCAATAACATTGAGAAGATAACTCATAAAAACTATAAAGACTTTAAAAAGAAACTTGAAGCACTTCTTGAAGGTTTTAAACAAGCAAAAGATATAGATAATATCAAAGTACTTCGTAATAAACTCGAAAGACTTCTTGGTGACTATCAAATTACTGATAAGAAACATAAGCCTATTAGAGCTCATTTACGTGATTTAAAAAAATTCCTTCATGAAATTGATGATATTATCCATGAGATGGAAGAGGGGACAGAAAAGCTTGAACTTGTTGATGTGATTAAAAAAGTTGAAAAGAAATATAGAGCTCTCTCAAAAATTAAGGAAGAGAAAAGAAAGCTATATAAGGAAGTAGCTATCAAGAAAAAAACTATCTCATATGAAAAAGAGATTATTAAGCTTCAACTAGAATTAGTCAAACTTCAAAGACATATACAAGAAACTGGACAAAGAGTTCTCATTATATTTGAGGGAAGAGATGCAGCAGGTAAATGAGGAAATATCAAAAGAATGATGGAATACCTTAATCCAAGAGCAGCAAAGGTCGTTGCCCTACAAAAACCTAGCGAAGAAGAAAAAGGACAATGGTACTTTCAAAGATATTTAAAGCATCTACCAGGAGCTGGTGAAATGGCTCTCTTTGATAGATCATGGTATAACAGAGGTGGTGTAGAACCAGTAATGGGATTTGTAAACAAAAAGAACTATGAAAAGTTTATGGATGATACTCCTAAACTAGAGGAAATGCTCATAGGATCTGGAGTGAAAATCATTAAACTCTACTACTCAGTATCAAAATCAGAACAAGCTGCGAGATTTGATGATAGAAAGCTTAATCCACTTAAACAGTTTAAGCTCTCTCCTATTGATCAGTTTTCACAACAACTATGGAAAAAATATACACTTGCAGAGTATCATAACTTTAAAAATACTTCTACAAAAATCTCTCCATGGGCAATAGTGAACTCTGATGATAAAAAATCATCAAGAATAAACTCAATAAAATATGTACTAGGACAATTTGATTATCCAGAGAAAATCTCTAAAAAAGAGCTTGAGTATGATAAAGATATCGTTATCTCAGCTACTCAAAAAATAAATATTCTCAAAGATGAGATTGAAAAAGATGCTGATCTATTTGCAGAATAATAATTACTCAAAATAAAGATTCCTAGATTAGGAGTCTTTATTTATATCTCTCTCAAGTCCCGTCATATAAGCAATCCCGATTGCATCTGCTGCATCATCTGGCTTAGGTATCTCTGAAAGTCAGAAAATCATTTGAATAGCCTTCTGTAGTTGCGCTTTTTTTGCTGTTCCACTAGATGTAATAGCTTTTTTTATCTGTAGGGGAGTATATTCATGAAGGGTGATAGCTCTCTTAGCTATTTCATGAATAATTACTCATCTAGCATGTGATACTGCTATTCAAGTGGTTATATTAGTATTAAAGAAGAGCTTTTCTACTCATACTCTCTCAGGTTTGTGAAGCTCTAATAATCATGATATATCTGATCATATTTCTACGAGCTTTTTTTCTAGGGCAAGTTTTGGGGCTGTTTCTATTACTCAATAGTCTAGTAGTGAAATTTTTTGTCATATTTTCTCAATAATAGCGTATCCTACAGTTGTAGTTCATGGATCTATACCAAGTATTTTCATATATTAACTTTAAAGGATTATATTTGACAATAATATATTATTGTGTCATAATATATTCATGAAGGAAACTTCATATGTGTACATACCTATTTCTAGAGAATATATAATTAATAATATATCTCCATGAAAAAAAGTAAAATAGTAATTTCTGCAAAAGTACTTGATACTATAGCAGAGTCGACAATATTATCTAGCAGTGAAAAACTTAATTTTCTCAAATACGTAGGATATATGTCCAACGGGGAACAGCAAGAACTTTGCTCAATGATATAAAACGACAAACAAAAAACTTCAGGAGTGGTTTCCTGAAGTTTTTTGTTATATATGATTAAAATACTGTTCTAGGTTAAGTCGTTCATCATCATACCTAAAGAGTTTTCCTCGAGAATGAAGCCGTGCAAGTACTCCGTTTACTATTTTTTCAGAAACATTTTCTCCATATATATTCTTTTTTTTCATTTTTTTATTTGCGATAGCTCACTCAACAATATCTGCTATAAGATCTGAGTTAATAGGTGGAGCTATTATATTACACCCCTCTAAAATGGTTTCTGTTCTATCTGATCCAAATCTAATAGTAACACATGGTGTTTCTACGATATTTGCTTCCTCTTGCATTGAGCCACTATCAGTTACTACAGCACCTGCCTGAGAGATCATATCAATAACTTCATGATGATGCGCTAGAGCCTTACCGTATGCAAAGTTTTTTGGGTATTTAGCTACAAGCTCCTCTATATCGCTTCTAAGTCCATAATTATCTATTGCGAACTCACTTGCATAGAGTCCTAGAAAACATACATAAACTCCTCTCTCGATGAGTTTTTTAATTCAGTAGTATATTGCAAGGAACCTTTCTTTCTTTTCACAGTTTTCCCTGCGATGTATCGTGATAAAGATAAAATCCTGCCCTTTCATAGTAGGAAAATTTTTGAATGCCTTTGATGTATGTACTTTTGTTTTAGAAATAGCTATAGCGTCTACAACTGTATTTCCTACTACTTCCATATTTTCTACTGGAAATCACTCTCTTTTAAGTGTCTTTCTATATATTTCATGTGGAAGCGCAAAGTATCATGCTGAAGGTTCAATACCTCTTGTATCAAACTGCTCTGGATATGGTTCTATACTTCCCAACTCATAAATATCTTTATCTTGCAGAGATTTATAATATGTATTCCAATCAAATTTTCCATCATAATAATCCTTGAATAACTTATGAAAAAACTCGGATTTTGGTGTAAAAGTACGTATTCCAGCCTCAACATGCACTACTGCAAATTTATTGAGAAATGCGGCTTTGTCAGCTGTAGTAGCAGTAAGTGTATCTCCATGTACATATGGTACTGGAATTTTTTTATACTCATCAGAAATCTCTAGAAGTATATTTCAAAGCCTCTCGATAATCATTGCATATTTTTCATGTAGTTTCCCGTGAATATTAAGGTTAATATCAACATTCATGTTAAATTCACCTAGTACCCCATGTGATAGATTATAATCATAGTGTTGGCCTGTATGAATAAGCACTACAAGCTCTTTGCGTCTTTTTAATTCGAGGTATAAAGGAGCCTGTTTTATAATATCAGGCTTTGTTGCTATCATGATAATATGCGCGTGACGCTTTCCTGATCTTCTGAGTTCCTCCCAAAAATCCTTCCTTACATGTACTTTTTTATCCTCCGACATTTATTACTGTTATAGATATTTTTCGATATTATGTCTACTATTATTTAAAAATCAATTTTACTTAATGGCATTAAGGTATATAATTTGTATATATGAAAAATAAATATATAGCTTACCTCCATAGTTGTTGACTGTCTCATTCTGAGTTAACAGATATTTTTTCACGTGAACCTTCTGCAAGTAAGTTCTATCAAAACTTGAGCAATGATAGTCTCTCGCAATATATTAAAAACACTGTTAGGAGAACAAAAATCCTTGATAAATACACTAAGTTAAATACTCAAAATCTAGATAAGACTTTTGAGAAATTAAGTGTAGATATTATCGTCTTACCAGATGAAAACTTTCCTGTGACTCTGAAAAATATTCCCCATACACCATATATACTCTATGTTAGGTGAAAAATACCAAAACGAGACATGTTTTGAGTTGTAGGTTCTAGAAAGATATCTTCATACGGTAAGAAAGTTATTTCCCAGATTGTGCCAGATGTATCTAAAATATTCCCTATTGTCTCGTGATGAGCTGCGGGCTGTGATACCTTTGCTCATAATTCTGCTATTGAGAACTGAAATCAAACTGTAGTAGTAATTGGTACTGGTATAGATATGACATATCCTGTTAGTAATGAAAAGCTATTCACGCAGGTAGTTGATAATGGGTGAGCTATAGTATCAATATTTAGAGTGAGTGAGCCAGGGAATCCATATAATTTCCCAGTTCGAAATGAAATTGTAGTATGACTGAGTAGATGAGTATTAGTAGTGGAGGCTCAAGTTAGATCTTGAAGTCTTATAACTGCGTGACTCACACTTGATCTTTGAAAGGACCTTTTTGCTGTTCCTGGAGAAATAACTGGACTAAATTCATGAGGAACAAATATGCTTATCAAGAAAGGAGAGGCTAAATGTGTAACAGAGAGCTTAGATATATTAGAAGAGTATGATGTACTTATAAAACAAAGTGTACATAATCAGCAATTACCACTACTTGATCCTGTCGAATCGAAAATCTATCATTTATTGAGCTCTGAGAACCTAGATGTTGATAGTTTGTCTCAAACACTTGAATTAGAAAGCAGACAAATCACAATGAAATTATCTCTATTGGAGTTAAAAAATATCGTAAAAAAGGATATATCATGAAAGTATCTTCTTGTGTAATTTTTCCTTTCCATTTTAGAAAAACTTCATACAATCTTTATAATATTACGCTTACCTTAGTAGACATATGTTGTTACGACTTGAGATTTTTATATTTTTGTTCGCTTTTTTGTATATACTTTATTTCTTTTGAGATGCTTGATTTTCATATTATAAAAAGAAGAAATTAGATTTAGAAGAAAGAACTCAAAGACGTAAACTCAGGGAGCAAAAACATAAAAACAATAAGTGAAAAAAGAAGAATCAAGACGGAAAATGAGTCAAAGTTCTAAAAAACAAGGGGCATATTTCTCCAGAACAATCGGAGCAGATTAGAGAAATTTCAAAAAGAGCTCAAGTGAATATATCTAGATGATATTTAGAGAGTGCGCAGAGTCTCATAATAGAATGATTAGCACTGAAAAAAGATGATAAAGATCTCAATCTATTGCTGGCTGATATATATGAGAGAGAAAAGAAGTATCAAAATGCAGAATATATTTATAGAGACTTACTAGATGAGTATCACGATGATGAATATTTACTTCAAAGACTTTGAAATGTTTACGCGCTGAGATGAAAAAATAATAGAGCTCTAGATTGTTATGAAAGTGCACTCAAATCTGACAGAGCAAACACTGAAATCTTAGATATCCTTGCTCATCTTTCTCTGGAAATAAAAAATCATAAAAAAGCTCTTAAATATGCTAATCAATATTTAAAGGAAAAACCTCGTCACGCAGAAAAATTAGGTATTAAATGATATGCTCTAGAAAAACTTTGAAAACCTAATGAGGCTATTAAGTCATATAGAGAAGTGCTACAACTTCAACCGTATAACACAGAAATCCAGGATAGAATAAAGGGGCTTGAAAAATAATCTTTTCACAAGTTTTTGACAAGGAAATAATTTCTAACATAAAAAAAAATACTTATTTGATGAATAGGTATTTTTTTTTACTGTAGTTAGTAGTAATATTTTAAGTAATTCTCTATAATTATGCTCAAAGTCCCTCCATATAGTCTCGAAGCAGAAAAGTCTGTATTATGAAGCCTTCTCATTGATAAAGATGGTTTTATTATCGTTTGAGACTTGTTGACCCATGAGGACTTTTATGATGATGCAAATGCAAAAATATTCGAAGTGATGTTTGAACTATTTAGATTTAACAAACCTATTGATCTCATCACCGTAAGGGAGAAACTTGATGATAAAAAGTTATTAGACTCCATAGGAGGAATATCATATCTAACAGAACTTACGGATATTGTCCCTAGTTCTTCAAATATATATGAGTACGCTCTGATTGTTAAAAATAAAGCAGTACTCAGAAGACTTATTAAATCTGGTAACGAAGTTATATCTTTAGGATATCAAGAAGATACTCCTATTAACGAATTACTAGAAAAATCTGAGAAATCACTTTTTAATGTCACTCAAACTTTCATCAAAAATAAATTAGTTCATATTAACGATATTCTAACTCAGAGGTTTGAAGAATTTGCAGAAATACACCAAAACCCAGATCTGATAAAAGATCACAGATTACAGACGTGATATAAAAATATGGATGATAAACTCACTGGACTTAAGGGATGAGATATGGTAATCGTAGCTGCAAGACCATCTATGGGTAAAACTGCATTAGCAATGAACCTAGCGCAAAATATTTGATTTAGCAAAAAATCAGTTGCAATATTTTCTCTTGAGATGAGTAAAGAGCAGCTTACAGACCGTATGATTGCTTCTGCTATGGGTATTGATAGTTGGAAGCTTCAGAAATGAGAGTTAGAAGATAGTGAGTTTGCAAAAATCTGAGAAGCAATGGAAATGCTTTCAAATGCTGACATATACATTGATGATAGTGCAGGTTGAAATCTCGTTGATTTAAAAAGTAAAGCACGTCGGCTTAAAATGGAAAGTCAGCTTGATCTAATTATTATTGATTATCTTCAACTCATGAGTAATGGTAATTCAATGAATAGAGTGCAAGAAGTATCAGAAATTTCTAGAGGAATTAAGTCCCTAGCCCGTGAACTGGATGTTCCCATTATAGCACTATCACAGCTCTCTCGTGCTGTTGAGTCTCGTCCGGACAAGAGACCTGTTCTTTCTGATTTGCGTGAATCTGGTTCTATTGAGCAAGATGCTGATATCGTAATGATGATATACAGAGAAGACTATTATGATGAGTTTTCAGAACGTAAAGGAGTAACTGATCTCTTTATTAGAAAGAATCGTAATGGACCTACGTGATCAGTTCAACTTATGTTTCATAAAAATAATCAAAAGTTTGTTGAGTTTGAAAACAGTACACAACCTGATGAATATTAATCTAATATAAGCATTTATGGTAATTAGTGATGAATACACTCTCTTAAAGACAATTAGAAACTCTTTATCACATGATAATTGAGAAGATGTCTTAATTTGAGCAAAAGATTTTGATGATTGCGCTTTGATTAAGATAGATGATTATCTCTGATAAAAGTATGAGAAGTAATACCGTGAGATGATACGCTCATTACTCGAAGTAATTGAGATGTAACCGAAATCCCATGAGTAGAATGGAAGCAGCAACAGTGAGATTTTATGAAAGAAATCATTAGTTAGCATTAATTCTCTATTAAACTTAATTTTTCTCTAAAAAAAGAGCTTTTGGTCAAGCTCTTTTTTTGATGTAGTAAGATATTTATGATACTATAACTCTGTCAGTTAATTATTTACTCTTAATTTTTGGATTATGACTTGGAAAAATGCTGCTCATAGAGCTATACAAAAAGAAATGCAACCTATGAGACAAATTACTCATTGGGCACTATTTCTTGCTTGTGGACTAACTTTTGTTATGAAGACTGTATCTAGCGCTGCTGCTGCTTCTCATGAGCTAATTTTAGAAAACCCTGAAATTGCTTCTGGATCTTGGCTTGTAAATGGAATTTTTATGTAAAAATCAAAAATTTTGGTTTTGAAAAAATGGCTTTGCTCGTATATTAGAGTGAAGCTATTTTTTTATAAACAAAAACATATGTCAGATTTCCCAAAAAAGTATAATCCCCAAGAGTTTGAACAAAATATTTATAAAACTTGGGAATCGAAAGATCTATTTAAACCTCAAACATCTACTACAGGAAAGAGCTATTATATACCTATGCCTCCTCCAAATGTAACGAGTGTTCTTCATGTTGGACATTCGTCAATGGTAACTCTTGAGGATATCATGACTCGCTATCACAGAATGAAATGAGACACTACCCTTCTCCTCCCTGGAACTGACCATGCTGGTATATCGACTCAGGTAAAAGTTGAGGAAAAACTTAGAAATGCTTGAATTGATAAATCAAAACTTTCAAGAGAAGAATTTTTGGCAGAATGTTGGAAATGGAACACTGAATATGGTGGAAAAATTCAAGATCAATTTAGAAAAATGTGAACGAGTTGCGATTGGTCAAAAGAGAAGTTCACTCTTGATGACGATATGAACACTCGAGTAATCAAGGCTTTTAATCTCCTTCATGAGAGAGGACTCATTTACCAAGGAGAGTACATGGTTAATTATGATCCTGTTCTCAAAACCGTTGTATCAGATCAAGAAGTAGTACATAAAGAAGAAGCTGGTAAACTCTATCATGTGACGTATTTTGTTTCTTGAAGTGATGCTGAGGTAGTCGTTGCTACTACAAGACCCGAAACTCTCCTATGAGACGTTGCAGTAGCGGTTCACCCCAAAGATAAAAGATATAAAAAATTACTCAAAGCCGGGAAGAAGCTTATCCTTCCTATAGTAAATATAGAAATCCCACTTATTGCAGATGAATATGTAGATATGGATTTTGGTACTGGTGCAGTAAAAATTACTCCAGCTCACGACGCAAACGATTTTGAAATGTGAAAAAGACATAACCTCCCACTTAATAGAATTGTTCTATGAAAAGATGGTTGTATGACTGATGTTGCAGGAATATTTGCTGGTCAAGATTTCCTCACTGCGCGTGACAATATAGTAGCTCTCCTGAATAGTAAGTGAAATCTACTCAAAATAGAGGATCATAGCGCAAAAGTATGATACTGAGAAAGAACATGAGCAAAAATTGAAACAATAATATCAAAGCAATGGTTTGTAAAAATCGATCCTATTGCTAAAAAAGTAATATCAGGGTATAAGAAAAAAGAATATGAAATTATTCCAAAGAGGTATAATAAAGTATTTGAAGATTGGATTTTCAACCTTAGAGATTGGTGTATATCTCGACAACTTCAATGGGGACATCAAATACCAGTGTGGTATACTCCAGAGGGAGAGGTAATAGTTGCTGAAAATCTGCAGCAAGCACAGGAAAAGGCTTGAGCTTGAGTTGAATTGAAACAAGACGAGGATGTACTCGATACTTGGTTCTCATCTGCTCTATGGCCGTTTGCTACCCTGGGCTATGATATGTGGGAAAGGGAACAATCTGACTTATTTAAGCAGTTTTATCCAGCACAAGTGCTAGAAACATGACATGATATCATTTTCTTTTGGGTTATCAGAATGCTATTATTTTGATATGAATTTACAGGTGAAACACCATTTAAAACGGTATATCTCCATGGTCTTGTAAAGGATAAAGATGGTCGAAAGATGAGTAAATCTCTTGGTAACGGGGTTGATCCTATTGATATGATAGATAAATATGGTACTGATGCACTCCGCATGACTCTATCTATTTGAAATACTCCAGGAAATGATCTAAAGTTTGACGAAGAAAATGTTAAAAATAACATGATCTTTATCAATAAGCTCTGGAATGCGAGTCGTTTTGTACATGGTTCAACAACTACTAGAGATTTTGATTTCGCTCAAACCCAAGAAAAATTAGAAAAGAACTATGATTCTCTTATGCTCCATGAAAAATGGATCCTCTCAAAAGTTGCAGGCCTCACAGAGCTTGTAACAAACTCTATGGAGAGTTATAATTTCTCAGAAGCCGGTGGAGAACTCTATACATTTACAAAAAACAGATTTTGTGATTATTACATCGAAGAGTTCAAACTTGCAAAAGACGAATCAAAATTTGGTGAAGATGTAATTCTCTATTCATTCAACGTGTTACTGAGATTATGGCATCCATATATCCCGTTCGTTACAGAAGAGCTCTACAATAAGCTATGATTCGTTGGAGACTTAATAGTTGCTCCGTGGCCAACTCTCACACTATGAGTGAATAAAGAGATAGAAAAAGCACACACACTCTTTGTTGAGGTTATTCGTGAAGTGCGAAAGCTCAGAGCTGAGAACAATATTATGCCTAACAAGACTATCAAGCTTAAAATATATGCAAAAAACAAAAATGCTGAGATTTTAGAATCTTGTCTCGATCTACTTGCTTGAATAGTTAAATCAGAAGAAACAGAAATTATAGATAAAAAGCTCTCTGATCCAAACCTCGTCTACTCAGTGATAAAATCATGAGTTGAGGTATATGTAGATACATCAAACGCAATTGATGTTGAATCAGAGACTCTCAGGCTCAAGGAGCAAATTACTGATACAAAACTCTATATATCTATACTAGATAAAAAGCTTCTCAATGAGTCATTTACCCGTAATGCTCCAAAGGATCTTGTGCATGCTGAAATGGCAAAAAAACAGCAAGCTTGTCAAAAACTAGAAAAATTAGAAGACAAACTCAAGAGCTTGAAATAAGATTATTTTTTAATAAGCCTTATAGAAATATAAGGCTTATTAATTGCTTTTTATGATATATCATGTGACTATTGAAACTAAAGCTTTATCTTTGCCAAAAAATACTTTTTCGCTATACTTCCAGCGAATTTATATATAAATATTATTTATGAAAATAGGTATCGTAGGACTGCCAAATGTAGGAAAATCAACTCTGTTTAACGCACTGACAAACAACTATGGGGCAGATGCTCAAAACTTCCCATTTTGTACTATTGAGCCTAATGTTGGACTTGTAAATGTAAACGATCCAAGGCTTGAAAAAATCAGAGAAGCTGTAAATGGTGCAAAAATCATCCCAGCAAACTGTGAGTTTACAGATATTGCTGGTATTGTAAAAGGAGCGAGTGAATGAGAATGAATGGGGAATAAGTTTCTAGCAAATATCAGAGAGGCTGATGCGATACTCCAAGTTGTGAGAATATTTGAAAGCTCTGATATTACTCATGTGCATGGAGTAGTAAATCCAAAAGATGATATAGAGGTTATCAATATGGAACTTATCATTGCAGATATTGAATCTCTTACTAAAAAAATAGCTTGAGATGCAAAAAAAGCGAGAAGTGATAAAGATATCGCTGCTAAACTTGTAACGCTAGAAAAAGCTCTTGAAATACTGGAAGCTTGAGCTCTCGTATCAAGTGGTGACTGGAAAGAAGACGAGATTATCCATCTCCACGACTCACACCTTCTCACAAACAAAAAGTTTGTATATGCTTGTAATGTCTCAGAAGATATGATGGATGCGTCTCAAGACGAGTTAAAAGCTATTATAGGAGTTTCTGATAGCAATACTCAAGTTGTGCCTGTATGCGCTAAGCTAGAAGAAGATATGATAGAAATGTCTCCAGAAGAGAAGAAAGAATTTTTAGATGATATGGGCCTTATATCTACAGGGTTAGATAATGTTATAAAAGCCAGTTACGATGCTCTAGGTCTTCAATATTATTTCACAGCAGGAGAGCAAGAGGTGCGTGCCTGGACAGTAAAAAAAGGAGCATCTGCTCCTCAAGCTGCAGGAGTTATACATACTGATTTTGAAAAGGGATTTATCAAGGCTGACGTAGTAACTGCTACTGATATCATAGAAAACTCATGATGGTCATGAGCAAAAGAAGCTTGAAAAGTAAGACTTGAATGAAAGCAATATATCGTCCAAGATGGTGATGTGATGCTATTTAAATTTAATAATTAGGTCAAAAATAATTAATAGAAAAACAGTTAGATGTATCTAACTGTTTTTTTATCCTATATTTAGCAAGTCTTAGTCTACTGTTTCTTGCTTCACAAATTTTGCCATAAAGAATCATTCAGAGTATTTACTTGGAGTTACTCTGATACATTTCTTCGATATTTCAGTTTTGTAAATATATTTCCCAAAACTTTTGAGAGCAGGGGATTGAATGATATATTCACTCTCTGGGAGAGTAATCTGTTGCAGTTGCATTTCTGGATGATTACAGATTACATAGTGAGCAACTCATTCGTTCTCCTCTGGAGCAAGCGTGCAAGTAGTGTATATAAACTCTCAACCATCTTTTAAGTACGGAAGAACATCTCAGATAATAAATTTTTGTCTTTTATAGTTTTTTCTCACATGTGATATATCCCATGCCTCTAGAAATTTCTCATTATGCAGTGAGAGTGATCACTCAGAGCTACATGGTGCATCTACAAGTATCATATCAAAATATCATTCCTCTTTTATGTAGTTTTTTAGATTACAGATCTGGTCATTGTAAGCTGTGACATTTTTACATCAGAGTTTTTTGAGATTATGCTGCATTTTGTCATACCTCACTTTAAATGGTTCAAATGCAATTATTTCAGCATCTGGGTAAAGAGCTGAGAGTTGTGATGTCTTTCCCCCTGGAGCTGCGCAGGCATCAAGTATACGCATAGGAGATTCCCCAGTAAATAGTGAAACAGGTATTTGACTAGATATTCACTGCATATAGATATGCCCATCTTTATACACTCTTCGCTTCCAGATATCAGACTCAATAAATCCCTCATCAATTACATATGAGTTTAAAGGGAAATCTAGTTTTGAGTATGTAATTGATGCTTTACTTAGGCCTTCTTCCACTTCTTCAGGAGTTGAGATAAGAGTATTGAGTCTAAAGCTGACAGGTCTACTCTCTAGTGAGAAGACAGTTTCGAGATCACTCATTTCTTCTTTCGTGAAAATGGACGCGAAACGCTCAGCAAGCTGTGTTGGAAGTTTTTCCATAAGATTGAAAATTTAGAAATTGAGTTATTATAAAGATATACAAAAATATCGTAGTTGAGTGTATAGATTTCTTTTCTATAAGCAAAACCTAATGATAAGACAATTACCTTTATGTGCAATATGAGTATTATAACACTCTCTGAGTGTCCCTCAAATTGATCAAACTGAGTATATGAATGAAAATTCGGTGATACTTGCTGCAAGTACACCGAATATTTGTCATAGAATATAATAATACTCTTCTATGATTATTGAGTTTTCTTTTTAAATAATGTCCTCAGATCAAAATGAATTGCATTAAATAAGTGCTGACCAGTTTTTCTTTTAAATAGGCTTACCTTATCATGTATGTATATAAATCTATCATAGTCGGGTCTATTTTTGTTTCGTAACAGTCATTTGATTCTTCCAATATAATAGTGACTTCCTCACTCTGGATGCAGCATTCTATATACGGTGGCTATGAGTATGAATTGTGTGAGGACCTCATTTATTACTCAACTGAGTGATCATATAGCTATATGATAAACAAGCCAAGTAGAGGAGTTAAACATCATAGCGAGTCTTAACTGCACTTTTTCTAAGAAGAAAAACGAGTACGCTCCAGAGAGTGAGGTAATAACAGGTAACAGCGATAAATATCAGTCATAGGTAAAATACGCTGCTATGAGCGTAAGTATTACCAGACTAATAAATGCGTTTTTGTTCTTTCATAGTTTTATAGAAAGACAAAGTCTCAGTGCAAATAT
Source organism: Candidatus Altimarinota bacterium (assembly GCA_021129415.1). Classification (GTDB taxonomy): domain Bacteria; phylum Patescibacteriota; class Gracilibacteria; order BD1-5; family UBA6164; genus JAACSU01. The sequence goes on from JAJOLH010000074.1 coordinate 16,596, forward strand.
AATAGTTGCAGTGAGCCCTGAATACACTCCTAATAAATAAAAGTGCGTTCACCAAAACAATGAGGAGAGGAGCATGAGTTTTTTAACTGTATGATCATCTTTCTGAAAATAGGCCATAAGTATAATTCCCATTGCTGCAAATCATGAAATCTGCGTAAAAGGGTCTCGAACTATGTATTCTATAAAGTATGAAAAGTATTCTACTAAAAACATATATTTGACTAATATTTAAACTAATATCTAATATATTAGAACATAAATAATAATACCTGTCAAATATTGTATTGTTGCAGAATCAAGCTTACATTTTATTTTCTTAAAGAAGAGGGACTAATAAGGGATTTATCTTCTTAAAAGAAAATAATTTTTCTTCAGGAGTTTTTCATTTCATTCAGAGTCAGTAGTGTTTTTTTCGTGAATTATAATGATTCGTCCAGAGCGTGAGCGAATATTGTAACTCAGATATATCAGCATTAAACTTCCAGTACATACAACACTTCTCTTTCATGGTTATACTTACTCTCACTGAGTACTCTCTTCACGAAGTGAAGCGTAGATATCTCGCTGTGGTTTACATAGATTCCAGAAATAACAAATCTACTCGCATCATCTATAGCTGTATAGATACAAAGCTTTCTTTGGTATCACCACAGAAAAGATACATCAAGAGGGATTTTCTTTTCAAAGCCTACATACTTCATCTTCTAAAACACTCTCTGTTTTCTGAAAAACACTAACAATTACCTCAAATATAACTGTTTATTTCAATCATGCTCAGCATTGGTTCGACCATAGTATATCTGACCAGTCTCCGTATCGTGGAGATAGTAATAGTATTCACTATCTTTTGATTTGAGAGTAGCACTCACAGTCTCAAAGCTAGGATTTCAGATTGGACCTGCTGGGAGTCCTACTTTTTGACGCGTGTTATAGTCATTAACTTCGTAGAGGTATTTCGTAACAGAGAGTTTACACTCCTCGGCTGTGAGTCTAAAAGGGTAACATACTGTTATATCCGCACCGATCATCCATCACTCATCGAGTCGCTTTTTGAGGATTCCCGCTACTGTAGATTTTTCATCTGAGTTTCGTTCTTCTTTCTCTACGATACTCGCGAGAACTATATTCTCAAAAATAGCTTTATTGTCTAATCCTGTAAAAAGGGGAGTATATACTTTTGAATCAAAGTTACTCAGCATCTTTCTCGCGAGAGTCTTTACAGTAAATGTATTTGGATTTATTGCATAAGTATCTGGGTATAGATATCACTCTAGAGAGTCAGTTCATTCTAGCCACGCAAAATTTGTGTGTAGATCACAAGATCAGTCTTTCATACTTCCTGGGAAAATACTTGCGTTACAATAGTTCTCAGAATACTCTATAAAGTCTCCGGCATCTATGAGCTGCTGATTGGTAAGATACTGATCAATATCAAATATGTTCCATCATTCAAGAAAAGTGAGATTTATATCTGTTTGATTGATAGGATTCTTTAGTGCTTCTAAGAGAGTTTTTACATTTGCATTCTCAGGAATACTATAACTTCATACTTGCAGCTGAAAATCAGGGAGATTATCTCGCAAATATACTTTGGTGAAAAAGCTATCAGCTCCATTGTCTATAAGTACACTGCTAAAAGTTGCTCAAGGCTTTACTTCTAAAATGCTTGATTCTACTGTAAGAAGAGTCGTTTCATAGCTCGCATATTTCCAGAAGAATATTCCTCCAAATATAACAACCATCCAGATAATTAGTTTTATAAATCGTATCATATTTTTAAGTAATTTTTAATATGCAGAGATTTTATAGAGAAAGTATTTGATGTAAAAGATAAATACTTGACAATAAATTCAAATAACTTATATTTATTTGAAATTTATTCTTAAAAAAATCAAG
>JAJOLH010000074.1:18591-26261 GCA_021129415.1 Candidatus Altimarinota bacterium
GTTGGAAGTCTCTATGAGATAAAAGGAAGACACTACTACACAGACGACCGATCTGTTGCTGGTCTCCCAGACCTTCTTGAGGTACAGTTAGACTCATATAATACTTTTCTAGAATCAGGACTTGATAAAGTATTTGGGGATAGTTTTCCTATTTGTGACTTTTCAGGTGAAAAAATAGACATCTATTATAAAGGACTTTTCTTAGAAGAGCCTAAATTTGATGGTGAAACATGTAAGAGAAAAAACCTTAATTATGAAGCTCCTTTCAAGGCAAAACTTGAAATGCTCAATAAAGAAACAGGTGAAATCAAAGAACAAGAAGTATATATGGGGGGAGTCCCTCTTATGACTGCTTCTGGAAGTTTTATCGTAAATGGTATTGAAAGAGTAATAGTTAACCAAATTGTTCGATCTACTGGTGTCTTCTTTACAGCAAACGATACAGGTGTTGGTCTCAAGTTTATTCCTGAAAAAGGATCTTGGTTTGAAATTGATATAGAAAAAAAAGGAATTATTAATGTAAAAATTGATAAAAAACGTAAACTTCCAGTTTCTGTTCTTCTCAGAGCTTTTGGTCTCGAGTCAAATGCCGAAATTATGGACACATTTAAAGAAATTGGAGATGATACAATGGTAACTCACATTGTTCCTACTCTTGAAAAAGATAAAACAACAACAAGATTAGAAGCGCTTCACGCTCTTTATAAACTCCTTAGACCAGGTGATCTTGCTACTGATGAGAGAGTAGAAGAACTTTTTCAAACAACTTTTTATGATCCAAAGAGATTTAATCTCGGTGAAATTGCTCGTATTAAAATGCAAGCTAAACTTGGAACGAAAACAAAATACGAAGATGAAGATGGTAAATTTCTAAAAATAGAAGACCTTGTAGAATCACTTAAATATTATTTAAACCTTAGGAAAGGAGAGGATGGATTTAAACTTGATGATATTGATCATCTAGAAAATAGACGAGTGAGATCAGTAGGTGAACTCGTAACAGATAAGATTAAAGTTGGTATTGCTCGAATGGAGAGAATTGCAAAAGATCGTATGACTATCGTAGAGCTTGATGATGCTACTCCAGGTACATTTATTAACTCTCGTCCTATTGTTGCGATACTTAAAGAATTCTTTGGTTCGTCTCAACTATCACAATTTATGGACCAATCAAATCCACTCTCTGAGCTTGCTCATAAGAGACGAGTCTCAGCTCTAGGTCCTGGTGGTCTGACAAGAGAACGAGCTTCGTTTGAGGTTCGTGATGTTCATCCAACTCAATATGGTAGAATCTGTCCTATTGCTACTCCAGAGGGACCGAATATTGGTTTGGTACTCCATCTTGCTACCTATGCAAAGGTAAATAGATTTGGTTTTCTTCTTACCCCATATCGAACGGTAGAACACAAAGTTAAAAATGATGGGAAAGCTCTAGAAAATAGAATAGCACTTGGAGATATTAGTGACTCGAAAGGAAAAATAATCATTGCTGATAAGACTCTTATGACATCAAAAGACGCAGCAGCTGTTGCAAAATCTCTTGATGATAAAATGATAGGGGTTCGAGGATTTCTTACTACAAAATTTGACTACTTTGATGCGCACCAAGAACGAGTTCTCACGGTTGCTGAAGCTGGATCAAAAACAGATGAACATGGAAATTTTGCAGAAACTCGTATCTCTGCTCGTGCTGGGAATGAACCAACGATTGCATATATAGGTGAAATTACTCATATCGATGTATCACCAAAACAAACAATGTCAGTAGAAACATCACTTCTTCCATTCTTGGAGCATGATGATGCTACTCGTGCTGAGATGGGATCAAACATGATGCGTCAAGCAGTCCCACTTATCAAAACAGATGCTCCAGTCGTAGGAACAGGTATGGAACGGGCTGTTGGTGAAGATAGTGAATATGTAGTAGTTGCAAAAGATGATGGAGAAATCCTCGGAGTTGATGCAAAACATATTACAATTCTCTATAAAAATGGTGAAAAAGTTCTTCATGAACTTGTTACATTTAAAAGATCGAACCATGATATGATACTTCATCAAACTCCTCTTGTATCTCATGGACAAAAATTTAAAAAAGGTGACATCCTTGTTGATGGTCATTCAGTAGAAAATGGTGAACTTGCGATTGGTCGAAACTTAACTGTAGCTTATATGCCATGGAAAGGGTATAACTTTGAGGATGCTATCATTATTTCTGATAAACTCATGAAAGATGACTTCTTCACATCAATACATATTAAAGAATACTCTCTCGATGTACGAGAGACAAAACTAGGACCCGAACAAACAACTGACGATATACCAAATGTTTCAGCTGCAAAACTGAAAGATCTTGATATAGACGGTGTTATTAGAGTTGGAGCATTCGTTGAAGGTGGTGATATCCTTGTTGGTAAAATCACTCCAAAAGGGGAACAGGAACTTTCTCCAGAAGAGAGACTACTTAGAGCAATTTTCGGTGATAAATCAAAAGATGTAAAAGACTCTTCTATGAGACTACCATCAGGTCAAGGTTGAAAAATTCTTGATGTACACATCCTTAAAAGAGAGCTTGGAGATAATCTTCCAACAGGAGTATTTAAACAAGTAAAAGTATTTGTTGCTCAAACAAGAAAAATTGAAGTAGGAGATAAAATGGCCGGAAGACATGGAAATAAAGGTATTGTTTCTCGAATTGTCCCAGTAGAAGATATGCCATTTATGGATGATGGTACTCCAATTGATATTATTTTGAACCCACTGGGGGTTGTATCTCGTATGAATATCGGTCAGGTTCTCGAATCTCACCTATGATTTGCTGCTAGAAAACTAGGAATCACTGTAGCAACTCCAGTACTGAATGGTATGAGTATTGAGCAAATTCAATGAGTAATGAAGAAAGCAGGTATGGATCCAGATGGAAAAATGCAACTTTTTGATGGTAATACTGGTGAACCATTTAAAGAAAAAACAATGGTATGAGTTAAGTATATGTTGAAACTTCATCACCTTGTAGAGGATAAAATACATGCAAGATCTGTATGACCATACTCAATGGTTACTCAACAACCTCTCGGTGGTAAGGCTCAAAATGGTGGACAAAGATTTGGTGAAATGGAGGTATGGGCACTAGAGGCATATGCTGCATCTAACATACTTCAAGAAATGATCACTATTAAATCTGATGATGTAGCTGGTAGAACTCAAGCTTATGAAGCAATTGTAAAAAATGCTCCAATTAAAAAACCTAATATACCAGAGTCATTTAATGTACTCATAAAAGAGCTACAAGCTATCGGACTTGATGTAGGACTTCTGGATACAGAGGAATTACAATACACTGAAGATCAAGCAATGCAGAGGTATGAAGAAATAATTAAGCTTGAAAAAGCAGCTGAAAATGCAGAAATAGAAGAAAAAACTAAAGCTAAAAAAGCTGCAGATCCAATCGTGGATAATATTGCTCCTGAAAAAGAAGCACCAAGCGAAGATCAAGAAGAGGAAACAGCATAATTATTCATATTTTCAATCTTAACTTAATAATCATTTCAAAAACATGTTTGATAAACAATTTGATAACTTTCTTAATGATAAAATCACAGATTTTTCAGAAATTGGGAAAGGTGTCGGAAAAAGCGATGTTACAAAGGGAAAAAACCTTGATAACCTCGCAGGTATTACTGTAGGACTTACATCCCCAGAAAAGATCAGAGGCCTTTCTCATGGAAAGGTACTTATCTCTGAAACAATTAACTATAGAACTCAAAGACCTGAGAGAGGAGGGCTCTTTTGTGAACAAATATTTGGACCACGAAAAAACTATGAATGTGCTTGTGGAAAATACAAACGTATTCGTTATAAAGGTGTAGTATGTGAAAGATGTGGAGTAGAAGTAACAAAAGCTAATGTTCGAAGAGAGCGAATGGCTCATATTGAGCTCTATGCTCCTGTTGCTCATATCTGGTATCTTAAATCTGTACCGAGTAGAATTGGTCTCTTCTTAGATCTTCCCGTTAAAAAACTTGAACAAGTAGTATATTTTGCGTCATATATCATTACTGATGTACACGAAGATAAACTTGAGCAGGCACTAAAAACTCTTGATGAAAAATATAAAACATCAAAAGCAGAAATGCAAAAAGATGCTCAAAGAGAAATTAATGAGCTTACTATTCAAAGGGAAGAAAAAAAGCTTACTCCAAAGAAATTTGCTCAAGCAGAAGCTGAAGTAATGTCTAAAATAGACGCTTTAGACGCTGAGTTTGATGAACTTAAAGCAAATCTAAAATCTCTTGCTGTTGGTGCTGTAGTTGGTGAGCTTGAGTATAGAGTACTGAGTGAAAAATTTCCACATGTATTTATTGGTGGAACAGGTGCTGAACATCTTAAAACGCTTCTTGCTCGAATTGATCTTCTTAAATTTATTGAAACAAATCAAAGAGAACTTAAAACAGCAACACAAGCAAAAACAAAGAAAATTCTTCAAAAAATTAAGCTTGCTTCAAATCTTTTAAAATCAGGACAAAGACCAGAATGGTTTATTCTTGAGGTATTACCAATTATACCACCAGATCTCAGACCTATGATTCAACTTGATGGTGGTCGATTCGCTTCTTCTGATCTCAATGATCTCTATAGAAGAGTTATTAACAGAAATAACCGTCTACGAAAACTTATTGAACTAGGTGCTCCTGAAGTTATCTTGAAAAACGAAAAACGTATGCTTCAAGAATCAGTAGATATGTTAATCACTGGTGAGTCTAGAAATAATAGAAGTGGGTATGTTACAGCGAATAAGAAAAAGCTTAAATCTCTTACAGAAGTACTTAAAGGGAAACAAGGTCGTTTCCGTCAGAACTTACTTGGGAAACGAGTAGATTATTCAGCTCGTTCTGTAATTGTTGTTGGTCCAGATCTTCCAATGGATTATTGTGGTCTTCCAAAGAAAATGGCACTCATTCTCTTTAAACCATTTATTATTGCAAAACTTATAGAAGAAGGAATTGTCTATAATGTAAAACATGCAGAAAAGTTTATTGAAGGGTCAACAAAAGAAGTATGGGATGCTCTTGATGAAGTAATTGATGGTAAATATGTTCTTCTTAATCGTGCACCAACTCTTCATAGACTTTCAATTCAGGCATTTAAACCGGTTCTTGTAGAAGGAAAAGCTATACAGTTACATCCTCTTACATGTACAGCCTTCAATGCTGATTTTGATGGTGACCAAATGGCCGTTCATCTTCCTCTTACAGCAAAAGCTCAAGCAGAGGCAAGAGATCTCATGGTTACATCTAAAAATCTGTTAGCTCCATCTTCTGGTGAGCCTATTGTAACTCCATCTCAAGATATGATTCTTGGAGCGTACTATATAACTTCACAAAAAGATACTGCAAAAGGAACAGGAAACATGTACGCATCAATTGATGATGCTTGACATGCATATGATGCTGACGAATTATCAGTTCATGCTCTTGTTAAAGTTAGAGTAAAAGGTGAGATTATGGAAACAACCTATGGGAGACTTCTCTTTAATGAGATAGTTCCAGTAGAGCTTGGATTTATTAATGAAACACTTAAAAAATCAGTACTAAAAAGAATTCTTTCAGAATCTTATGAACTTCTCGGTCCTGCTGCAACAGCAGTATTCGTAAACGATATTAAAGATTTCGGGTTTAAATATGCAACTCTCTCTGGTATCTCTATTGCGGAGTCAGACATGATCATGCCTGAAAATAAAAAAGAACTTCTAGAAGTAGCATCAGAAAAAGTTACTTATATTCAAAAGAAACATTGGAATGGTTTTCTTACTGCTGATGAAAAATTTGCTCAATCAATTGTTATATGGGGTGAAGTTAAAAAAGTGATAGAACAAGAAATGAAATCTCTTTATAATAACGATAATCATATCTTTAACTTTATTGATTCAGGTGCCAGAGGTAACTGGGGTAATATTACTCAACTTGCAGGTATGAAAGGTCTTGTATCTTCTACTACTGGTAAAACTATCGAACTTCCGATTAAATCTACACTAAAAGAATGATTCTCTACTCTTGAATACTTTATTGCAACTCATGGTGGTCGTAAAGGTAAATCTGATACTGCCCTAAAAACAGCACAATCAGGGTATTTGACTCGTAGACTCGTAGATTCTTCTCAAAACATCATTATTAGAGAAGAAGATTGTGGTACAGTACACCATAAAGTAGTTCTTAGAGAAGATCCTAAATCAGGATTTGATGAGAAATTTGCAGATAGAATTTATTCTCATACTCTTGCTCTTGATGTAAAAGATGCTAAAGGAAATGTGATTATTACAGAAGGAACCGTTATAGATAAAGATACTCTTGCGATAATAGAGGAAAACAATACTCCAGAGGTAGCAATTAGGTCAGTACTTACTTGTGAAACTGAAGGATGAGTTTGTCAAAGATGTTATGGTCTAGATCTTGCAGCTAATGCTGGTGTTGATATCGGTTCTCCTGTTTGAGTTATAGCTGCCCAATCTATTGGTGAACCAGGTACTCAGCTTACCATGCGTACATTCCATTCGGGGTGAGTTGCAAAAGAAGGAGGTGATATGACTCAAGGTCTTGCAAGAGTAGAAGAACTACTTGAAGCGAGAAATCCAAAACTTGTTGCTGAAATATCTGATATTGACGGAACAGTAGAGGTAGAACATATTGATAACCAAGTTATAGTAAGCGTAACAGCTCATACTCTAGAAGAAGAAGAATACTACTTTGGAGAAGACTTTGAAATCGCTGTAAAAGAGGGAGCTACAATTAAACCAAAACAAATTCTTGCAAGAAACAAAAAAGAAAAAGCAAGAATTACTGCTGGGTTTGGCTGAGAGGTTAAAAAAATCTCTGCTGGTATGATCGTAATCAAAGATGTTGAAAAAAGACGTTATGAATACGCATTTGATCTAGGTAGAACTCTCCTCATCAAATCTGGTGATGAAGTAAAAGCTACACAAAAACTAACTGAATGAAACCTCTCTATTCAAAAACTTATGCAAGTTGGAGGAGTACTCGCAGCTGAGAAGTATATTGTAGATGAAATTAAATCTATATATGCATCACAAGGGCAAACAGTAAACTCAAAACATATCGAGCTCGTTGTGAGACAAATGTTCTCTCGAATTAGAGTACTTGATAAATGAGATACTGAGTTCTTCCCTGGGGATATTGTTGATATCATTACATTTAAAAATGAAAATGATAAACTTCTCGCAGAAGGAAAGAAACCAGGTATTGGAGAAAGACTCCTTCTTGGTATTACAAAAATTTCACTCTATACAGAATCATGGCTCTCTGCTGCATCTTTCCAAGAAACAGTAAGAGTACTCGTTGAATCTTCTGTATCAGGTAAAATTGATAAACTCAAAGAACTAAAAGAAAATGTTATCATCGGTCGTCTTATCCCAGCCGGGGAACAATATAAGAAAATCCATGGACATCTTCCAGAAGAAGAAAATGAATACTTTGATGCAAGGCAAGAAGGTGTTGATACATCAGAAGCTCACATGCAAGAAGTAAACAAAGCAGTTGAACACGAAAGTGATTTCTAAATAGTTGCTTATAAAAATAAAAGCTCTAGAATTATTTCTAGAGCTTTTATTTCTACACATCGGGTTTAAAACCCCTGTCTTTAGACAGAAAAGCTCCCGT
>JAJOLH010000046.1 GCA_021129415.1 Candidatus Altimarinota bacterium
AGGAGTATCTAGTAATGTAGAAGCTCTCGACGGCTCAGATAGTGGGGCTGTAACGGCAATCACTGATGAAAAAGATGTATATGAGCAAGCAGTAGAAAATGATTCTCTTGATACATCAAGCGCTACAGCGACTCTTGAGAAATATAATGGTCTTGATAATGTGTTCATCATAAAATGAGCAAATCTAGAAACATCTACTCTTGGTGATCTGAACTCACTTAGTGAAGGTAGAACATATATTGTTGAAGATGCGAATCTCGTGATTAACAGTGATATAAATGCTAATAAAAATATAGCATTCGTTGTAAAAAACGGTGATATAATCGTAAATAACGATGTAGAACATATGGATGGTACATACGTTGTACTTGGTACATGAGAGATAAAAGCTGAAGTTGGAACAGGAACAGATAAACAACTTATAGTTGATGGGTCACTCTATGGAAATATAGATAACCTTGTTGCAAACAGGTACTATATCTCAGATGATGGTTCTGGACAACTCTCAGTAGGTACGATCGTCAGTTTTGGGTCAAGCCTCTTCTCTAAACCAGCTCCACTTGTGAGTCAGTTTGTAGGAGAGTACCTAGAGTCTACAAAAGTAGCAAAATAACTAGGTTTCAAATAAATAAAAAGAACGATTTCAAATCGTTCTTTTTATTTTACCAAACTCTTGGAATAAGCTTATATGGTACCTGTTTTTTATAAGCTATTTTTCAAATATACTTAATGGCTACCCTAGCCTTTGATGGAGATGAATACGTAATATAAAAAATAACGTAGAAAAGTAATTTTTACAAAAATTAAGAATCGTCATAATTTCCTTGGTGAAAGATAGTATCGTATATATACTATATAAAATTATATCAGTAAGCAAAAAATATGAGAATACTCACGGGAGTAAAACCGACTTGAAACGGGATGCATTTGGGAAATTATCTTGGGATGTATAAACCATTCACTCAGAAAGTTAAGTGACATGAAGGGTTTCTATTTCTCCCTGATTTTCACTCACTTACCTCTGTTCATGACGCTGATACTATGCTTCGAAATAAACATAGATTAGCCGCAGAGCTCCTTGCTCTCATGCCTGATGATGCTCCATTTATGATATTTGAACAATCAAAGATGTCTCATATCAACGACATTACTTGGATTCTCTCTAGCGTGACATCATATAGTCTCATGCTACGAGCCCATAGTTTCAAGGATAGCCAGAATAAAAATTCTGATATAAATATGGCAGTATTCAACTATCCGATTCTCATGGCAGCTGATATAATAGGCTATGATGTGGATATGGTACCAGTTGGAAAAGATCAAAAACAACATTTAGAATTTACTAGAGACATAGCAGGTAATTTCAATAAAACATATGGAGTAGATTTCTTTAAACTTCCAGAACCATATATAGACGAAGAGCTTGCTCTGATTCCATGAATAGATGGACGAAAAATGAGTAAAAGTTACGATAACTTTATATGAATATTTGATGATGAAAAAACTCTCAAGAAAAAAATAATGTCTATAGTGACAGGAAGTGAAGCCTTAGAAGATATGAAAGACCCAGATTCTTGTAATGTATATGCACTTATGAAGTATTTTGCAGATAGTTCGAAACTAGAAGAAATAGCATCAAAATATAGAGAAGGATGATACGGATATGGGCATGCAAAACTCGAGTTATTAGATATGTTACTTACATATTTCTGACCAGCTAGGAAAAAATATCAAGAATATATAGATGATTATAGTTTAGTGGAACAGGAGTTAGAAAAGTGAAATGCGATTGCAGAAAAACTCCATAATGATAAGTATATAAAATTAAAGAAAATAGTCGGTTTATAGAAGAATACTAAAAAAAGAGAGCTATAAGTATAGCTCTCTTTTTTTAGTATTAAGGATTTCACATATCATAATCAAATCGTCCTATCTCATTATTATACTCATAGATTATCCCATAATCCTCTCATTCGTATTGCTGATAGTCTGTTGGGATGAAATTTATATATCATGATTCTAGTAATTTTTCAGTAGTCATAGCTGAAATCTCATCAGGGTTATCTGAAACATATCTTGAATCAGCTTCTTCTAGATACATTAAGTTTATCTCTCTTATAGCCTTTGCGAGAAAATTTGTACACTGCGTATCATCTAATAATTCCTGTTCATTTTCTTGTGACAGTTTTGGGAGTATTCCATTTGCATATAACTCTATATCTCTAATAAATTCTCAAGTAAGAGATGCATTATTTTGTTTGATTTCTTTATAAATCTCCTCTAGTCTCACACTAAGGAAGAGGCATGACTCATCTTGAGAATTAGTATTTTGAGCGAGTGAGAGAAACATATACAGAGATTTTTCTCTTTCTCATCATTTTCCTTGCATGATAGCTGCGAGAGTCCTAGCTCACGGTGGAGCATCTTTTTGCGCTGAAACTACTTTATAGTACTGTGCTGCTTGAGTGTTATCTTTTAAATAAAAATAATAAATATATGCGAGATAATAAGGAATTTTATAGCTCTTACATGGATTAGAGTATTTTTCATTATTTATGATTTCTCAGAGATTATCTTCATTTTTAATTGCCTTGATTTTATTGTCGTCACAAAAATTACTAACTCATTTGAGTCATAGAGCCTCTCCCTGTTTATAATACTTTATATTTTCAGGATTATTTGTGTCGTCATGAGAACCAGAATCAGATGGAAGCAATAGTTGACCAATAGTATATGGACTCTCAAAGTATGGACTTAAATCCGTAACGAGGTTCATCATGGCAGAGAGATATTTTTTATACTCTCCTCAAATCACATTTCCTCATATGTATTGAATAGTTTGGAGCCAATATATATCTGCAAGCATGTTTGTAAAACCAAAACTTCCGAGCTTTGCGCTCGTAGAGTTTGGGAGCTTTTCAGGGTGCTGCACGATACTTGCCTGGATAGTTTTATGTTGTAGGTAGTTTGCAGTATTTACCTGATAAAAAACTCCTCATGCCGCTAAGAGCAGGAGTAGAATTATTACTCTCATCATGATTCTTTTTTTCATATTATTATATATTGTCACCATCTATATCAATAGTCATTTTTTCATCTTTCTTGCAAAGGTGAATTCTTCTGTCTTTTCATTCTCACATACTTTGAGTGAAAATATTTCCTCATTTCTCTGAGACATATGAATGTACTTTCTTTCTCTCATATGCAGTGAAAAATGGTAGAATGACCTCTTTTCCTGAGCTTTTTACGTAATCAATTTTATTTCCAATGAATTTTAAGAGTTTTTCGTCCTTTTGTTGTAAATAATCATTTACCTCAACATGTATATTGATATGACCTTGAGATTTTTTTGCTATTAAAAGCTTGAGGAGATGAGTGATTGTTTCTAAATTTTTACCATGAGGTCAAATGAGCAAGTGTGAGTCATCACTTTTGAGAGTAATTCGGTATATATTTTCTACTTCTTCTACTGTTTGTAAATCTGAGAAATCAGTTCCAAGTTTTTCAAAAAATGTAAGAGTAAGTTTTTGTATTTCCTCTAGCATGATTCTAAAATATTAGATTCTATTATTTTATGATTACGAGATTACAGGATTTTCACGTTTTTACAAGTTTTTATAATTTTTTGACAATGAGTAAAAAAGGCTTAGTATTCGCTCTATCAATTTATTTTTCTTCAAATTTATCACTTATATTTATGGGAGCAAACGTTGACGATTATTATTCTAGTATGACATCAGAAGAGTCTGGTGAAAATTCTAGCGCGAAAAAAAAACCAGTTATTAAAAAGAAGCTGATTGTTAGAGCAAAAAAAGTAGTAGTAAAAAAAGATCCAGTAGCAGATGAAAAATCCTCTACAGAGGATACATCAGCTATACAAGAATCTACTAAAACGGAGGAAGTAACATTAAATGATACTATTTCAAAATCTACTCCTAAAAAATCAGGATTTACAGTTGTGCGTAGAGCAGAGGCTCCTCAAAAAACTGAAAAGAAATCCTATTCTAGCTCTAGTAATTCTGGAGGAGGAAATTCTAGTAGCTCTACTCAACAAGATACTTCTAGCGGTCCAAAATTTAAACCTGGATTCAATAAAAATGCACCAAAACCGGGGCAAATATTTAATGGACATGGAGACAATAGAGGCCAATGAAAAAAATGAAAATTTTGAGGAGGATGAAAAGGACGAAGATATAAAAATAACCAAGAGGAGAAAACTGGTTTCACAAGAGCTGGAAAGATGACACATAAAAAAAAGGAAGAGAAAAATATAGAGGATATAGAACAAAATCTTACTACTCGTACTGGAGAAACTGTCGTAGTAACTGAATTTCTATCTCTTAAAGAATTTTCAGAGAAGATTTGAGTACCGCTTCCTAAACTTATAGCGGAGTTTATGAAAAATGGTATGATGATGACTATTAATTCTCAAATTGATTTTGATACAGCTTCCCTTATTGCTGAGTCATTTGAAATAAAACTAGAAAAAGATAATTCTTCATGAATCGGGATTGATGAGATTGCGAGTGGGAATATTAAAGATCTCTTAGTAGAGGATGATAGCTCTAAACTTGTAGCAAGAGCTCCAGTTGTTTCTATTATGGGGCATGTCGACCACGGTAAAACTTCTCTCCTTGATCATATTAGAAAAGAAAAAGTTGCTGTTGGAGAGGCTGGTGGTATCACTCAAAGTATAGGAGCATATCAAGCAGAGTATAACGGAAAGAAAATTACTTTTCTTGATACCCCTGGTCATGAAGCATTTACTATTATGCGATCAAGAGGAGCTAAATCTACAGATATAGCTATCCTAGTGGTAGCAGCCGATGAATGAGTAAAACCTCAAACAATAGAATCTATTTCTCATGCAAAAGAAGCAGGAATTCCTGTTATTGTCGCTATTAATAAAATGGATAAAGAATGAGCTAACCCTGATCATGTAAAGGGACAATTAGCGGAACATGGACTCACACCAGAAGATTGGGGTGGAGAAACTCCAATGGTTCCAGTATCTGCTCAAACAGGTTTTGGTATAGAGGATCTCCTTGAAATTATACTTCTCGTAGCAGAGATGAAAGAACTCACTGCTAATCCGGACAGAAATGGTGTTGCTACTGTTATTGAATCACATCTTGATACTAAACTATGACCTGTTGCTACAGTTTTGGTAAACACAGGAACGATTGAAAAGGGAGCTTCAGTTGTTTGTGGAGCTTCATATGGTAAAGTGAAAGTCTTGAGGGATTATACAGGTAAATCAGTAAAATTTGTAAGACCAGGTGAACCAGCGTTTATAGTAGGTCTTGATAATGTTGTCGGATGAGGTGATGTTATGCAAGTAGTAAACTCTATTGATATAGCCAGACAAAAATCAGTCGAATATATGGATTATCAAGCTAATCAAGAAGGACTCAAATCATCACAACTTGATATCTTGATGTCAAAGATTAAATCAGGGAATCTGAAACACCTCAAAGTTGTACTTAAGGCAGATACAAATGGGAGCCTTGAAGCTATTAAAAACGCTCTCGTTAAACTCTCTACAGATGAGACTTCTGTTTCTGTTATTCACTCAGGAGTTGGTAATATCACTCAAGGTGATGTACTTATGTGTGGGTGAAGCTCAGCTTTACTAATTGGTTTTGGTGTATCAGTTGGACCAAACGCTCGAGGGGCACTTGAGGATTCAGGAGTAGAATATATAGAAAGTAAAATCATCTATCATATTACTGAGAGAATTGAAAAAATAGTAACAGGAATGCTTGATCCAAAAGAGGTTGAACATGCTTTATGTGATGCAAAAGTTGGATGAATATTCTTTACATCAAAGAAGTTTATTATTGCAGGACTTCAGATATTTGGTGATGAATCAATTATTGAGAAAAATGCTTTAGTGAGAGTTATTAGAGAGGGTAATGTTATAGGGAAATGAAAAATAGATAATTTGAAGCAATGAGTAGAAGAAGTAAATAAAATAGAGGGGCAAACAGAATGTGGAATACAACTCTCAGGTTTTACAGCCCTAGAGATGAAAGATGTACTCGAAGTTTATAAAATAACCATCGAAAAATAGTATGAATTATTTTAAAGATATAGAATTATTTTCAGATTTATCAGAAATTGACCAAATACAACTTTCTAATTTTTGTCAAGTACAAAAAATAAGTACATGAGAATTATTGTTCTCGCAATGAGATGAGCCCCAGGCAATGTATGTTATTCTTTCAGGAGAGATGATTGTTAAAAAAGAATCTCATTGAGAGGAGCGCAATGTTGCAACATTAGGTACATGAGATCTTGTGGGAGAAATGGCATTTTTTTGAGAGCCCCCTCTTAGGACTGCAAGTGTAGTTGCAAATGGAGATGTTGTAGTATTAGTAGTTATTCGTTTTAGCGTAGAAATGATGATGCAAAAATATCCAGATCTTTATGAAAGGGTTAAGTTTGTTATAGAAGAAAGAAGCACATAAAAGAAAAGTATAAAAAACATTTGCCATCTGTGGATTTATCGATATGATGCGCGAGCTTTTAACTCTTGAGACGAAAAAATACATGTCAAAAGAAGATAAAATAGAGGTAGAAGGTACAATAATACAATCTCTACCCGGTCTGGTTTTTGAAGTTCAATTACCAGAGGATTTATGATGAGGGATAGTCCGAGGACACCTGAGCGGTAATATGCGTAAGAATTATATTAAGCTTATAGAGGGGGACAAGGTTACTATCGAACTTTCACCATATGATCCGGAAAAAGGACGAATTACTTATAGACTCCAACCAGAGAAAGCAGATCAACAGGATGCTGCGTAAAAACAAATTTAATTTTTATATCTAAAAAGATGAAAGTAAGAACTTCTGCAAAAAAAATCTGCCAAAACTGTAAAATAGTTACACGTAGATTTAAAGGAAAAAGATGTGTACGTGTTATATGTGCTACAGATCCAAAACATAAACAAAGACAAGGATAATTTATTTACTATTTACTTAATGCATTATGGCTGCTAGAATTGCTGGTGTGATACTCCCAAGTGGGAAACATGCTGAAATCGCTCTTACATATATATATGGTATAGGGAAAACAACATCACAACTTATACTTGAAAGAGTAAAAATAGAAAAAACTAGAAAAATCGATGATCTTTCAGAAACAGAGCTTGATCTCATTCGTGATGTTATAAAAGAATACATCGTAGAATGAGATCTCAGAAGACTTATAAGTGGAAATATTAAAAGACTTCAAGAAATTAGATGTTACAGAGGTATAAGACACCAAAAAAGACTTCCAGTTCGTGGTCAAAATACTAAAACAAATGCTCGAACAAGAAAAGGGAAATCAGTTGCAATTGCAGGAAAGAAAAAATAGTTTATATAATACTTATATTTAGAAAATTATGGCTACTCCGGTTAAAAAAAGTAAAAAGACAAAGAGAATTGTTCAAACAGGACAAGCTCACATCTTTGCATCATTTAATAATACTATTGTCAGTGTTACAGATGAAGAAGGAAATGTTCTATCTTGGGCAAGTGGTTGATCTGCTTGATTCAAAGGAGCGAGAGAATCTACTCCATATGCTGCTCAAATGGTTTCAGAGCAAGCAGTTGAAAAAGCAAAACAACTTCACTCTCTTGAGACAGTTGATGTATATGTTAAAGGTATTGGTGTAGGACGAGAACAAGCTATCAGAGGACTTATCTCTGGTGGAGTTGAGCTTAGATCTATATTTGATATCACTCCTGTTCCTCATAATGGATGCAGAAAAAAGAAAGTGAGAAGAATGTAATTTTCACCCGTTAAAAAAACTTTAAAAAAATATTTTTGTATCTTAAAATTAAGAAAAAATGCGTTATACTGGACCTAAGAAAAAACTCTGTAGAAGAGAAGGAATCAACCTTTTTGGAACAGAAAAATACGATCTAGAAAAAGGGAAAAGAGGACCACTTAGATCAAGAAAAACTTCTGAGTTTGGAACACAACTAAGAAAAAAACAACTTGCGAAAAGAATGTTTGGACTCAGTGAAAAACAATTTTTCTCATACTTTACAAAAGCTCAAAAATCAGGAGCTGCTGGAACAACATGAGAAAAAATGCTGAAAGGTCTAGAACTTAGACTTGATAATGTTGTTTATAGATCAGGTTTCGCTCGAACACGAATGCAATCAAGACAATTCGTTGGACACGCTCACTTTACACTTAATGGGATAAAGGTTTCTATACCATCTATCGCTCTTAAAGTTGGTGATGTTATCGAACTGAGAGCAAAACTTAAAGAGTCACCTCTTTATAAGTCTCTTCTTGAAGAATTAGCTGAATTTACTAAAGAATCAAAAGGTAAAATCTCAAGTGCTAAATGGATTGAGGTTGATATAAAAAATCTTAAAATAACTGTAACAGCTCTTCCTGAAAAAGAAGACTTTGAACAAATAATTGATATTCAGAAAATAGTTGAGTTCTACTCTAAGTAGTTGTGACTTCATTCTACAGACTTCCCTATATTACATTTTCAAAATAAAAAATTATGCACATCCTACACAATACAATAGGAGTTCCAAAAATTACACAAAATCCAACAGGTGACAACGCTGCGGTATTTACTATGGCACCTCTACCTAGAGGATACGGAATTACTCTCGCTAATTCACTTCGAAGAGTTGCTCTATCTTCTATCCCAGGGACGAAAGTAACTGGTATAAAAGTAAAAGGGGTAAGTCATGAATATTCTACTCTTCCATGAATCAAGGATTCAATTGTAGATATAATGCTAAACCTCAAAGGTCTTGTGATTGATAAATCAGATACAGGAATCGAGTGGGTTTCTCTTTCAAAGAAAAAAGCTGGAGTTGTATCGGCTGCTGATATTAAACTCCCATCAGGGATAAAGATCTTAAATCCTGATATGTATATAACAGAAATTGATCAAGATAAACTAGAACTTGAAATTGAAATTAGAATAGAAAAGAGTGTTGGTTATGTGAGCACTGAAGATTTAAAAGAAAGAGAAGAAGATGTAAATGTTCTCCTTATAGATGCAAACTTCTCACCGGTACTTAATGTTAAATATGATATCAACTCTTCAAGAGTTGGAGACATAATCAATCTTGATGCTATGGAGATGCATATTGCTACAAATGGAGTTCTCACTCCTACGCAGGTATTTAAATTTTCTGGAGATATGCTCAATTCTTACTTTAGCCTATTCAATGAAGAAGCTCTTCAAATAGAAGGACAATTCATCGGAGATATAAAAGATCTCCTTGATAGAGAAAAAGAAGAAGTGAAAGAGGAACTTGAGAAAGAGAGTTATACTCCAATCGAAATTATGGGATTATCTCCTAGAACGCTCAATGCACTTATAAATGGAAATATTCTATCTATAGAGCA
Organism: Candidatus Altimarinota bacterium; assembly: GCA_021129415.1. Lineage (GTDB taxonomy): Bacteria > Patescibacteriota > Gracilibacteria > BD1-5 > UBA6164 > JAACSU01. The sequence continues at coordinate 9,380 of JAJOLH010000046.1, forward strand.
ATTAACGAAATGTACAGAAACAAAACTTTCTTCAATTAAAGGATTTGGGAAAAAAGCAATGACTGAAATCAGAGCTTCACTCAATGAAAGAGGATTAAAACTTCTTGGAGACGACTAAAAAATATTTTAAAAAAACAATTAATTTAATAATACAGAGTTATGAGACATAAAGTCAGAAAACATCTCAAGTTTAAGAAAAAAAGCTTTCAACATAGAAGAGCGATGCAAAGAAATCTTCTTACATCATTCTTTATGCATAAAAGTATTAAAACTACTGAGAAAAAAGCAAAATCTATTGTTCCTATGATTGATAAACTTATCAATACAGCAAACACAAAAGATGAAATGAATGCTATAAGATACACGATGGAATATCTCTTTACGCAAGAAGCTTCTAAAGAACTCTTTGCTAACGTTGCTCCAAAATACAAAGGAATTAAAACATCTGGTTTCACAAGAATCGTTGCTATCAAACATAGAGATGGTGATAATGCAAAACTTGTGTCACTCTCACTCGTGTAAAATAATTTAATTTTAGAACAGATAAGAAAAGTATGAAAACTATAACACCAACACAAGTAGCAGCAACTGACAGAAAATGGTTTGTCGTTGACGCGAAGGGTCAAACTCTTGGTCGTCTTGCTACAATTATTGCTACTACACTTAGCGGAAAAAATAGAGTTGATTTCGCTACTCACATGGATAATGGTGACAACGTCATTGTTATCAATGCTGATAAGTTCGCAGTAACGGGAAATAAAATGAAAGATAAACTCTATCATAAACATACAGGTTATCTTGGAGGACTTGTTTCTACTCCACTTGAAAAACTTCTTGTGAAAAAACCTACAAGAGCTTTAGAAGCTGCTGTAAGTGGAATGCTCCCAAAGAATAAATTAAGAGCAGAAATGATGAAAAGATTAAAACTCTTCTCAGATAGCGAGCATACATTTGCTGCTCAAAAACCAGAAACATTATCATTATAATATTAATTTTTACCAATGGCTCAATATACTTACTCACTTGGGAAAAAGAAGACTGCTTCTGCTCAGGTTAAACTTTTTGAAGGAAAGGGGGAATCAACAATCAACGGTCTTCCTCTTGGAGAATATATCACAAGAACCGATCTTTTCGATACAGTTTTTGCTCCACTTAAACTTTGTAAACTCGACGACAAAACCTATTTTGTTGTAGAAGTACAAGGTTCATGAGAAAGCTCTCAAGCAGCTGCTATTGCTCACGGTCTAGCCAAAGCGCTTAACATAAAAGATCCAGCACATAGACCAGTTCTCAAAGCGGCAGGAATGCTGACTCGAGATGCAAGAAAAGTTGAAAGAAAGAAACCAGGACTCAAAAAAGCGAGAAAGTCTCCATCTTGGTCAAAACGTTAATATTTTTATTTATCTATCAGTTAGAAAATGCCTACTATTAGTCAATTAGTTAAAAAACCACGAAGAAGTAAAGTGAAAAAATCAAAATCACCTGCTCTTCAAGTTATTAAAAACTCTATCAAAAAAGGAAAAATCGTAGAACTACCAAAAGGATGTTCTATGAAAAGAGGTGTATGTACAAAAGTTACTACTATGACACCTAAAAAACCTAACTCTGCCTTACGTAAAGTAGCAAAAGTTAGACTTACAAATGGATATGAAGTAAACGCATATATCGGTGGAGAATGACATAATCTTCAAGAACATTCTGTAGTTGCTATTAGAGGTGGTCGTGTTAAAGATCTACCGGGGGTAAAATACCATATCGTTAGAGGTGTACTCGATTGTGAAGGTGTTAAAGACAGAAAACAAGGAAGATCTCTTTACGGAGCAAAAAAACCAAAAAACTAAAAATATTATAATGCATGGTGATGATAAGATTCTTTTCTTATCATTACTTGCTTCATAGTATTTCTATGAAATTTTTAGATGTAGGAGTAAGCAAAGGCAATAGCTGAAACAATCCTGACATTTAAATTATTTACTTATTTATTGCATTTACATGGTACTACCAGAAAAAAACAATGCTGACATGATCGTAAAATTTACGAACTATGTTATGCTTGATGGGAAAAAAGCTCTCGCAAAAAGAATTATGCAAGATACTTTTGAACAAATAAAAGCAAAAGGACAAAAACATCCTGAAGGAGTTTTCTTTAAGGCTCTTGAAAACATTATGCCACGAATCGAGGTTCGAGCAAAAAGAGTTGGTGGATCTGTATTCCAGGTTCCTCAAGAAGTTAAACCAACAAGACAACTATTTCTTGCTTCAAAATGGATTATAGACTCAGCTAGAAGTAAAAAAGGTGCTGATTTCTCTAAATTTCTTGCTAACGAATTAATCGAAGCTGCAAACGAATCAGGTACAGCATTTAAGAAGAAACTAGATGTTTACAAGATGGCAGACGCTAACAAAGCATTCGCAAGATTTGCGAACAGATAATAAACTACTACACCTCTCTCAATTCTCTCCTGAGAGGAGAGATGAGACTACAATAATTTAGAAATATTTTTATAATAAAAAATTATGGCTCACAAGAAAGCTCAATGATCTACTAGTAATGGTAGAGATAGTAATGCCAAACGTTTAGGGGTAAAAGTCTATGGACAACAACCAGTAAAAGCTGGAGGTATCATCATTAGACAAAAAGGTAACAAATTTTGGCCAGCAGAAAATGTTGGACAAGGAACTGATTTTACTCTCTACGCGCAGAAAGCAGGTACTGTTACATATTTTCAAAAGAAAAGAAAACGTTACGATGGAAGAGTCTACAAAGATACATACGTATCAGTAGTATAATTATAAAAAAATCTTAGCTATATAGCTAAGATTTTTTTATTTCTCTCTAAACCATGACCTAATAAAATTCTTTACTACATGTCACTCCTGTATATATTCTAGAGCATCCTCTCAGCTTTTATATGAGAGTCTTCTTTCAGGGATATTACTAAGTAGGTGAGTTACGATATAGCATACACCATCGAGTATAATTTCTACTCTATCTCATCGTATTACATCTCAAACTTCTAACTGAGTTCCTTCAGTTATTAGGAATGGTTTTTCCGTGGTTCAAACCATTCTTTGGTTTCAAAGAAAGTAATCAAACTGTAATAGCTGTCATTCACTATCCTTCCAATCAGTCCACTCCTGTTGATCTATTGAATTATCCAGCATGTCGTTTTTCATTAGTCCATCATCCTCAAAAGAAACTTGATGCTGCTTTTCAATCAGAAACTCCTAAAATCATTCTGTTCATTGGACTTTGCTTCATGGTTGTTATTACTCTTTTAGCAGTAGAATCCCTTTGCTCAATTGTGGGATTTCCTAATGATTTAGGCATTCAAGCAATCATAGGAGATTCTCTGACTACATCTTCTGTACATACTTGCTCACAAACTCTATCACACATATTTAAATATGATTAATTAATTAATGTTTCAGGAGTATATAAAGAGAAAGTTTGATGTCAAATAAAAAAGTTAGGCTTACCTAACTTTTTTATTATACACTATTTCAATTACTTTCATTTTACATAGTGAGAGTCTTAGAGCCGTATATAGCTTGTAAATTATTAAGATGAAAGTGACTCATTCATATTTCTAGAATACTCATTTTTTCTTCATGATTTATATTTTCTCCTGCTAGAATTTTTTTTACAGCATCTTGCGCTATCTGTAGAATAAGCTGTGTTTCTTCTGCGATAAATTTCTCTATAGACATAATAAAGTAAGTTATATATAAATGATGTATCTATATCGTATCATAGATACATAACTGTGTCAAAAAAAGTTCGGGTAGCCGAACTTTTTTATTGTAAATGTTTATTTCACTATTTCTCCTGGGAGAGTTGAACTTCAGGTCTCTATTATTCTTCCTGGATATATTGATGTATTAATTCCTGTTTTGACATCATCTCAGATTATTCAACCGAGCTTTCGTCTCCCTGTATCTATTAAATTTCACTTTACCATGACTCTCATATTTTTTCCATCATGTCTTAAATTGGCTGTTTTAAATCCACAGCCTAAGTTCACATTATTTCCAACAATACTATCTCAGAGGTATGATAGATGTGAAAGTTTAGAGTTTTCTCATATATAACTATTTTTTACTTCTACGCTGAAACCAATCTTTCCTCAATCTCATAGGGAAGTATTTCATCTCACATATGCATTTGGTCAAACTATACTGTTCTTTCCAAAATAACAGTTTCACTCTATATAAGTTCCTGACTTTATGACTGCCCCTGCTTCTAGGATGATGTTTCCTTTAATTATGACATTATCTTCTACTGTTCATTCTATTGTACTTTCACTTAAGTCTCATAGAAAACTCTTATTAGCATCTAAGAGATTCCAAGTGTATCAAATATCTATAAATTGTCATTCATGCACTTTAAATTGATACGTGTTTGTTAGTAGAGTTATTGCGTCAGTGATTTCTATCTCTCATCGAGGTGAGAGAGGAACATGATTTATAACTTCGAAAATTTCACTAGGAACTTTATAAAAGGAAATATTGGCTAGATTTCCAACATCTTGCGTTGGTTTCTCTATTATTGATTTAAGATAATTATTCGTGCTTATTTGAAAGATTCAGTAGTTTTCTGGGTTTGTGACCCGTGTTGAAAGAACTCAATAAGAATGACCTAAAAGAATAGGTTTTATATCATTTTTAAAAAATATCTGATCTCCTACAGTGATGATATAATCTCAAGATCCTTTTGTATCAATTCATTTAATAGCTCATCATGTTCAAGGCTCTTCTCATTGCGTATGGTATGTTATTTTTATTCATCCAAATGAATCTCATAAGGTCTCTTGAAAAAGTTCTTTCTTGTATTGAATAACGATTATAAACTCCTCTACATAGGGTTTAAGTAGCTCTAGAGTGTATATAATAATCTCTTTTCAGAGTACTTTAACAAGGGGTTTAGGAGTTGTGTCAGTAAGTGGCCTGAGTCTTGTTCATTTTCAGGCTGCAAGAATAATAGCTTTCATATTTTTTTATTGAGAATCTATTTTTTATATTGTAAGGAGAAACTACTTCTAGGCAAGAGTAAGCTTGGAAATATGTATTTTTTACTTATACTTCATAAAAATTTAAATCTGCAAAATAATTATGAAATATCTTATCAAACTCGGGAGTGAAGTGACTATTAAATCTGATGCAGTGAGAAAAAACTGTATTAAACTTCTCAAGAAGAATATTTTAAATCATTTAGATTTTTACCAAATTGATGGGATTTTAAAGTGAGATTGGGATCGGATAGTTTTAGAAGTTCCTGATCAAGAGGATCAAGCAAAAATAATATCTATAATAAAAAATATTTCTGGAATAGAGTATTTTTCTCCTATCATAGATTATGAACTGTCAGAAGAAATAATGAGTGAGGATACAAAAATATTTAATGAAATAAGTCGCATTGCGGGAGAATACTTTGAAGCTCAAATAGAAAATAAGAGTTTTGTAGTACGGATCCATAGAGTGTGAAGACATAATTTTAAGAGTACTGATCTCGAGAGGTATGTTGGATGAAAACTTTTTGAGAATGCAAAAAATACAAGTGTTTCACTCCATAATCCAGATGTAAGCGTACAAATGGATCTGCGAGATAATATTATATGTATTCTCACAGAAAAAATAAAAGGAACTTCATGATATCCTGTAGGATTTCAATCAAATCTATTATCTCTTATTTCTGGATGATTTGATTCGAGTGTTTCGAGTCACTCGTTAATCAAGAGAGGATGTAAGATCGATTATCTCTTTTTTAACCTCTGAGGAGATGCTCATGAGCTTGGAGTAAAACAAATGAGTTACCATCTATGGAGTCATTTTTCTATTCCATATAAGCGAGCTAAATTTATATCTGTTCCATTTGATGAAGTCCTGTGAGATATTATAAAAAATATTCCAAGTAGATTTAGGGCTATTGTTCTCAAAAGATGTATGCTCAAAGTTGCAAGTCAAATATCTATGCAATATTATTGCGGAGTTATCAAGGGAGATAGTGTTGGTCAAGTATCGAGTCAAACACTACAAAACCTCAAAGTAGTAGATGAAGCAAGCGAAGCTATGGTTCTACGGCCACTCGTGGGAATGAACAAAAATGATATTATGGATATTGCGAGAGAAATTGGAACATACGATGCTGCAGCTGCTATGCCTGAGTATTGTTGAGTAGTATCACAAAGACCAGAAACCAAGGCTCAACTCCAAGATATACTTGATGCTGAAGAGAACCTTTCAAAAGATATATTAGAAAAAGCACATTGAAATAGGCTTATTCAGAGAGTTTCGGATATGTTATTTAGTGATGATAAGACAAGTTCTATTCCAGAAATACAACAAGCTTGAGATGAAATTATAATAGATCTTAGAGAAGAGGAGAGAGTAAAAAAATCCCCCCTTACTCAAAAATGAATTGAGGGAAGTGTTTGGATCCCTTTTTATGAAATAAACCATACATTTGCAAAACTTGACCAAGACAAGCAGTATTTATTATATTGTGATAAGTGAGTCCTTTCTCATCTTCATGGACTTTATTTAAAAGAAAAATGATTTACGAATATTAAAGTCCTCAGACCATAAAAAAACCAGCATCAGTTCATGTGAACTTACATACTGGAGGAGTATCTTTTCTTGAGCAAGAAATAATCTCGTAAACACCATCTTGTATTTGTATAACAGCATCTCCTACCTGTAGATCTTCTCCTTCTCAACAAGCGCTTAATAATAATGCTGTAGTTCACAGAAAAGCCGACATTTTTTTCATATTTTATATATTTTTATATTAAAGTTTAAGTATTTAACTTAAAATAAATATATTGTCAAATAAATATTACTATTATTCACAAAAAAACGCAGGTTTTTCCTTGATAATAGCCATAAAATCAGTATATTTTACGTAGAAATCGTGACTAGTTCACGGATTTATTTTTTAGCTAAAAATGCATGAGCGAAAACGAAAACCAGCTGCCAGAAAATAATAGCGATGAGAGTAACGAAATTAGCCTCCCAATCGATACAGGAGTATCCTATGACGGTGACTCTGCTCGAAGTATCTCAGATGAGATGGAGAGCTGTTATATGGAATATGCAATGAGTGTTATAGTTTCTAGGGCACTTCCTGATGTAAGAGACGGTTTTAAACCTGTTCATAGACGTATTCTCTACTCAATGCATGAACAAGGACTACGTCCAAGTGCTAAATATAGAAAATCAGCGACGGTTGTCGGGGATGTACTTGGTAAGTATCATCCACATGGTGATTCGTCTGTATACGAAGCTATGGTTCGTATGGCTCAAGATTTTTCTCTCAGGTATCCACTCGTTGACGGTCAAGGTAACTTTGGTTCTATGGACGGTGATGGAGCTGCAGCCTACAGATATACTGAGGCAAAGATGACAAAGATGGCTGAAAATATGCTCTCAGATATAGAAAAAGAAACAGTAGATTTTAGAGATAACTTCGATACTACTCGTCAAGAACCTTCAGTTATGCCAGCTCGTATCCCTAATCTCCTCATGAACGGAGTTATGGGTATTGCAGTTGGTATGGCCACAAATATCCCTCCACATAACCTTGGAGAGCTTTTAGCTGCTATTAAGTTCCTTCTCTTGCACCCAAGTGTTTGAGAGACAACAGTAGAGGATCTTATGGAATTCATAAAAGGACCAGATTTCCCAACGGGAGGTATAGTCTATGATAAAGAAGCACTTCTTACAGCATATTCTACGGGTCGAGGATCTGTAATAGTGAGAGGAGTTGCAAATATCGAAGAAAATAAAAAAGGAAGGAAATTTATTCATATATCAGAAGTACCTTATGGTATGAATAAAGCTACATTCATTGAAAAAATGGCTGATCTTGTAAGAGATAAAAAAATAGTTGGAATCTCAGATATCAGAGATGAATCAAGTAATAAAGACGGAGTGAGGATTATAGTTGAACTTAAAAAAGATAGTTTTCCTAAAAAAGTTTTAAATCAACTCTACAAATTAACTCAACTCCAAACAAGTTTTGGGTACAATATGATTGCCCTATGAGAAAGAGGTATTCAACCTAAGCTTTATAACCTCAAAGAGATGCTTCTCGAGTTTATAGACCATAGAAAAGAAGTGGTTACAAGACGAACACAATATGAGCTTAAAATTGCAGCTGCAAGAGCGCATATCCTCGAAGGACTTAAAAAAGCACTTGATCATATTGATGAGGTTATCAAAACTATTAGAGCAAGTCAGACAAAAGATGAAGCAAAAGCAAACCTGATGTCTAAATTTGATCTCTCAGCGCTCCAAGCAGATGCGATTCTCGAGATGAGACTCCAAAAACTTGCTGGTCTAGAGAGACAAAAAGTAGAGGATGAGCTTGCTGCAAAACTTCTTCTTATTGCTGATCTTGAAGATATTCTTGCAAAACCAGAGAGAATAATCTCTATTGTAAGTGATGATCTCGATGTTATCGGAGAATCATTTGGTGACGAGAGAAGGACTCAAGTTAATCCAGGAAAAGTGTGAGAATTTAATGCAAAAGACACTATTCCAAATGAAGATATAGTTATTGTTCTCTCTAAGAATAATTATATAAAAAGACTTAAATCTACAGCATTTAGAACGCAAAGACGAGGTGGAAAATGAATTACGACAGCAACAAAAGAAGATGATGAAATTTATCTAGTAGTTCCTACTACAAACCATGCTGATCTACTCTTCTTTACAAGCCAAGGTAGAGTGTTCTCACTTCCAGCTTACGAGATTCCAGAAACATCACGTATTGCAAAAGGGCAAGCTATAGTAAATTTATTAAATCTACAAAAAGGAGAAGAGATATCTTCTATTCTGGATATTACTCGTGAAGAAAATAAATATCTCTTCTTTGTTTCTCGTATGGGTATAGTTAAAAAACTCGATATGGATCAAGTGAGAAATATCAGAGCAAATGGTCTCAAAGTTGTGTGAGTAAAAGAATGAGATGAGCTAAAATGGGTAAAAACTACAACAGGACACGACAGTATCTTTATCGCTACGCGAGAATGAAAAGCAATTCAATTCCATGAGGATGATGTACGAGCAATGGGAAGAGCAGCAGCAGGAGTTAAGTGAATCGCACTTAAAAAAGATGATCATGTAATAGAAGTAGCTATAGTTGGGGATGATAATAAATTTGTATTTATTGTAACGAAAAACGGTCTGTGAAAAATATCTGAGATAGAAGAATATAGAAATCAAAAGAGAGGAGGAGCTTGAGTAAAAGCAATGGCAGTGACTCCAAAAACAGGAAAACTCGTATCAGCAAAGATACTCACAGAAGAAGATAGAAAAAATTCTGATATCCTCCTCATATCTAAGGCAGGTCAAACTATTAGACTTAATCTCAAATGAGTTCGAAAAACCTCAAGAGTGACTCAATGAGTCATACTTACAAAGCTCAAAGATAAATCTGATGAGATAGTGAGAGCAAGTATTATACGAGAGAGTGAAGATGAAGAAATGTTAGACACACAGAAATAAAAGAAAAAATCCTCGGAAAGAGGATTTTTTATTAATTACTAATTGAGTCGTTAAATTTTCACCATTGGAATCAAGCGATACTTTGCTCATCTTTATTGTTTTCTTCTCATAAAAATTCTCTCCTAAATATTTGTCAGATCCTTGATTCACCACGAATCATAGAAACATCCTCTTGATTCGTCATCACTCCGTCTTGTTTATTGAGTCTGAGTAAGAGTTGATATGTTTTATCTAAGTCTTGTTTTGATCATTTATAAGATTCTATTTCAGCCTGTTCATTCTCATCTACATAGTTTGATACTGAGTCAGCAATGGTATAAAGAAATAATGACATTTCATTTTCATTGAGATAGTTACCATCACTTATATCAAGACCAGAATTTACACTTTTATTTTGAATAGCGGTAAAAATATATTCTTTATAATCCCAAAATTCCTCTAGATTTAGTTCTTTCAACATTGTATAAGTCTTTATTAGGTTTCCTTCTGCTTCTGGATTGTTTTGAATTGCTGCAGCATCCTCTTTCGTAATAGGGATTTGAGTATTGCTATCAACTATTAATTTAGTTTCTCAGCCGTAATTTACAATGGCTCTTCACTCAGCACTTTTGTTTAACCATGCATCTCAGGTATTGAAAGAATCTGATTGATCTTGATTTGTTTCAGAAGGAGTTGTTCCTTCATTACCTAGGGAGTTATAGTTTGGATTTACTTCTAAGTTTCAGGTCTTATAATTAAAGATTTCTTCTCATGAACGCTCTCACTGAGTTCTGTGTGTAATTCAGGCAGCGCGACGCATTTCTATATGCTTTGCAAACAAATTAATATCTCCATCGTTTTCTATGGCAGCTTTTACAAAAATCTCAGGGGCAGCCCTAAATATTATTATTTCTTCTGCTCTTAATTCGTTACTTAAGACTATAAGTATAAGTTCTTTTTGAGAATCTGATAAGTTTAGATCATTTAAATATATTGTTTGAATTCTTAATCAATATTCTGTGTGTAATTCTCAATCCTTCATTGGAATTCCTTTTGTGATCCCATATGTTGATAGTGTAGATAGGAATACATCTTTTTGAAAAACTCAATCTAGTAGTAGACTGTCATAAAGATCGCTATTTTGCTCGTGAGATCACAACTGATTTAATCTTTCTATTTGGATGTCTGTGTCATTATCCAAGTATTTTTCTAAATGACTACTAACTTCTACCAAAAATTCCGTAACATGTTCTTCAGTCCCAAATATTTCTTTCAGTTCTTTGGCACTTCAAACAATATTTTGCATATTATTATCTTCTAATATACCTAATACTTGTGATATTCTTTCATCACTTAATTGATATGACTCAAATATGCCTCCTAAGACATTCTTATATTCCTCTATATTATTGAGTTGTGCTTTTTTTATATTAAAACCTGCATCACTTAAGGGCTCTCTAATTTTATTAGCATTAATATAATCTCCTGAGTTACTTGAAATTTTAACAATAAAATCTATGGCTTCTTGCTCCTGTTCACGGGAATCGGGATTTATAAATGTTTTATTTTTAAGGGACTGTTGAGTAGAAAATAGTATTTCTGGATGAGCTTCAATGATGCCTTGAATAACCGGGGCTCCATCTAAATTTGATAAGAAATCAAACCACCTCATAGTATCATCTATAGAATTAAGCGTAATGTAATCTTGAATTGAGGTTCTTTGTTGCCAACTTGTGAACCTTGGAGCACTTAAAAGATGTTCTTGAAAACCATGGTACGCTCTAGTTTGAGCGTTTACATAACGGATATCGGTTATTTCACCATTATCAATTATTTCCTTCCATAAAACGGGGTCTTTTCCAATTTGATGTTTAGCGTAGTTTGTATATCCGAGTAGTCCTTTACTGCAAAAGAGTTTAATAATTTCTTGAGAATTTCTTCAGTATTCCAGATATCTATCTATCTCCAGAATTGTTGCTCGATCTCATGCTCAATCTAAACCGTCTCCCATTCATCGTTGATGATTTAAATTAGTGGCTAGATTAAGATAGTATAATTCATCTTGAAACTCAAAATCTTGCTCAGGTACTCATAAAATATCCGAATTAGATGCTCGTAGTATTGCTCTGGGTATATTATCTCTCAGATGATCAGCATCTTCTTGTGAGAGAGTCCGCATAAGTTCATGTATACCATAAACTAAATCATGTAAGTCTGGTCAATATGCAGAGCTATAAGAATATAGGAAATCCCTTATTGCAATTCAATCATTATATTTAATCGACTGGTCAATAAGATGAACGATTATGTCACTTTGATTTAATATTGAATCAGGTAAGAGCCTTACCTCGTTAACTCATATTTTTCATGGAAACTTGAGAACTATATCTCTTTCATATAAGAATTCTAAGGGAATATATTTCAGTTCAATTTTATCTCTTAATTGTTCTTTATGCTCACCATCAAATATTTCTAATAGTATATCTTTATCTTGTATCATTCATATATCCTGAGGCCTGCGTAGTATTTGTTCTACAGATGGTTGATATAATGCATCATACATAGCTGAGGCTCATTCAATGATACTTTCACTTCTTTCTTCTTGAATTTGAATCTCTCTTTTTATATCTAATAATTCAAATAATTCTCACTCCATCTCTCGGATTCTAGAGTTTTCATTGAATTCTTCTAAGAAATTTCAGATAGTTTCAGGATTTCATGAATTAATGATAGTCTGTATTTCTTCAAATCCTTCTCCTGTGATTTCAGAGAGTTCATCTCTGAGAGTAATAAGAGCGAGTTCAGTTTCTGTCTTCCTCAGCTCTATAACACTTCCAATAATACTTCTAGCATCTGCTGAATTAAAACTAATATCAAGTCAGTTTCGTTGATTGAATTCCCTGATTTGAACTATGTAATCTATAGAGCATCCTCAACTTGAAAGTTGTTCTATGAGCTCGTTAGATCAATCTAATTCATCGAAAGATATATCATGATTTGAATAGTAATTATTAATATTTTTTCTTAAACTTACTCCTTTTGATTGGATAAGAGTTTCCCTTAAAAAATCAATATATATGATGATATCAGCAGAACAGATCCCTCAAAAAACATCTTTAATATTGTAATTTAATAATAATTCTTCTATTTTTGAACTATCATTTCCAATAATATGACGCAGAGTTCAAAGAATAATAGTTGGATCAATGGGATCCTCAGAGAGTCTTGTATCAAGGTCACCTTCTTCTAACCCTTCATTTATAAGAATAACACTTTCATTCTCTATTGTTTCATCAAATTCTGAAACAGAAATAAATATATTATTCATTTCTTTAAGAGTTGAAAATGAAATTTTTCCAAATTTTTGTATCTCTTGGCCTAATTTTTTTATAAGATTTGCATCAATTTCTGGATAAAATCAAAAAACCATAGGTAATGCTCAATATCTCTCAACGAGGCCCCATTCTTCTAATATGATTGAAAAATTCTCTATTTCAATCTCTATTTCAGCATTTCGAAGATCATCAAATTTCTCTGTAATATCTCAAAATTCATCCTGAGATATGTCTCATTCATGATATGTATATGGATTAATAGAACCTCATAACTCATTACGAACCTGTTTCAATTCATCTCCTGTTTTGGCTTGTAAATCTTTAAGTGCACTAATAGTTGATAAACGTACTTCATCATATTCTTGTTGTGCATCATCGTCGTTAAGTGAGGCTCGGATTGTTTTTGCTTCATCTAAAATCTTTAGAGTTTCTTCCTTTATGGATTCATCTCCTTGTGAATTTTCGACTCATGTACGTAGCATATCTGCCATAATGTACTTATTTGCAAAATAAATTATCTATTTAAAAATAACATATTTTAAACCCTATGACGAGAAACATCCATTGACTAAAATATTATTT
>JAJOLH010000075.1 GCA_021129415.1 Candidatus Altimarinota bacterium
ATAATTTCGTACTGCTCTTTGTACCATCTAAAAATAATTATTTACATATCAAATATATTATGACATATAATTTTTATTGTGTCAAAAAAAATATTACTTTTATTTATTCCTCAGGAATAAAATGATCTTGAGCTGGGTTATACCAACAAATCTGACCACTCTTTAAAGTAGCTTGTATATGTCGTAATCAATGAATTTCTTTAATGTTTGACGTATCAAGCTGAGAAAAAGAATATTTCTGGTATCCTATCCAGTCATTATTTCCAGGTCAAAATAGATAAGAGCTTCAATCCTTTTCTCACACGTAATAATCTACTCAATATAGTTTAAATGAAGAGTCAGTGTTAATGCTTGTAAGTCCATGCGTATCCATCATACTTTTCATCTTCTGTATTTCATGCTTTATCATCAAAGGTTTGTTCATCACTGTGTTCTACGACATCTAAATCTTCACGTGGACTCTCACTTGAACTTAGTGCATGAGTGAAAGTTTTTTCTTTATACGAACTGTCTTGTCATGTAAATACTACTTCAGCACCTTGTTGTTCTATACTAAAAATATAGACTTTAAAATCAAGTGGGCTCAAATTAATTCATCTTCTTTTTAAGAGAAATAGTGTAATACAATGCTGGTATAACAAAGAGAGTCATGAGTGATCCAGCCATGAGACCAAATATCATAGTGTAACCAAGCCCTGCCCAGAAAGCATCCTGGAGAGCAAGTGGGAATATACCAAATACAGTAGTAAGGGTTGTAACGATAATTGGTTGTAAACGAGATTTTCCTGCAGCTACAAGTGATTGCACATAATCATCAAGTTCTAGCTTTTTGTCACCGGAATTTCTTGTAAGTCTATCTAGGTTTCTGTTTATTCTATCGACTAAGATAATTGCATCATTTACAACAACTCAGGTCAGGGCAATAAATCAGATGGCAAATGTCATTGAGTATGGATTCCCTGTAACGAATAAACCAATATTAACTCATAGTAGTGCAAGTACAACTGAGTAGAGAATAATTATAGGCTGTGAATATGAATTAAACTGTAGTACAAGTATCAAGAATATTAAGAATATTGCGATCAAGAATGACTGAAGTGTTGATTGTATCAATTCTGCATTTTCTTCATTTTCCCCTCACGCACTATAAGCAACTCCATCAGGATAGTTATATCCTTCTGCAAATTCAATAAGGAGAGGTTGTATCTCACTAGGGAGTGTTCCCTCCTCAAGTCATGAGTCAGCAGAAATACTGATTTTTCCATTTTCCCTGGTAATACTAGAGAGACTAGGCTCGAACGTGAAACTTACATAGTCTCATATTCTTACATCTCACACTTGTGTTTGTACTATAATATTTTCAATATCCTCTGGAGTGAGTGTTTCTTCAAAATCTCATATGAGGAGCTTGATATCGTTGTCCTCATATTGGGAGCTAATAGAACCAGCTCCTATACCGTTGATAAGTATCCTAAGTGGGAGAAGAATATCATCTGGAGATAATCAATTAAAGCTTAGTCTTGCTCTATCGAGAGTAAATACAAACTGTCCTGGATTGTCACCTGATGAAGTAGATGCATTTTTTGTCCCTGGAGTATTTTGTAGGAAAAGCTTAAAATCCTCTGCTACATCTTTTAGAGTATTGATATCTTTGGAGTTATTTACCTCTAGTTTTACTCATACTGGTGCTCCTGTTGGAGGACCATTTTCAACTGCCGCAACTTCTACAAGGAGTCCATTTGATGACAGTGGAATTAATCCATCTAGTACATCTCTTTCAATATCAAAGACACTTAACATTCATTCTGATTGTCTCTCTTTTGCGTCAATGAGCTCAATATACACATCAATTTTATTTCATGAGAGTGAGACATAGTAAACCTTGAGTTCCTGATATGATGAGAGCACTTCTTCGATAAGTGGGATATACTTTTCCATTGTTTCTTTCTTCGCTCAATTTTGTCCTTCAATTGTTATTTGTACTACTCACTCGTCAGACGCAGGAAAAAGTGTGAAACCGATCCTCGGAGAGAGAACCACGAATGATAGTATCAAAAGAATGAATGGGACAGTTATTGCTAGTAATCGAGTCTTTCTACTTTTTAGAAAATTATAGAGGATCTTATAATAATGACCTCATAAATAATCTAGAAATCTTTCTCTAAGTGTAAAATTTCACTCTTCTTCTTTTTCTTTTCCTTCTCTATCATTCTTTAGGAATTTTGCTTCATCCTTTGAAAAAGTATTTTCATAACGATCGTCACTGATGTATGTTTTTTGTTTTTTCGCAAGCTTATAAAACAATGCGCTCGCAAGAGTTAATGATAAAATTAAAGCTCAAAGAAGAGTGATAAAAACGGTAATCGGTATGTATGAAAGAAATTTTCACATAATTCCTGGCAAGAATATCATAGGGAGAAATGCTACCAGAGTTGTCATCGTTCCTGATATGAGTGGGGATTTTAAATCTCTTACTGCAAGTATAACAGCATGTTTTGGGGTATATCAAAGTTTTTGTCTTTCTGATGATCCTTCGATAATTACAATAATAGTATCAATCGCAATACCTAAAGTAAGTACGAGAGAAAAATTTGTCAGAAAGTTTAGCGAATATCCTAGAGCGTTTAATACAATAAAGGTTATGAAAAAAGCGAGAGAAAGTAACATACTTGCGATCATCGACTCTCTGAATCAAACAAATACAAATATGGTAATAAACACCAGTACTAGAGTTTGCAGGGCTGTTTGTCATAGGTTCTGATAATCCTCAATAATAGCTTCTCAAAGATCTTGAGTATATTTTACAGATAGATTTTCAAATCATGGAGTGTTTTCAAGATACTCCTGAATATTATTTTTTGCTGACTTTGAGACCTTAAATATGTTATCTCCTGCTCTTTTATTAAATGAAAGAGTCACATAATTAAACCCTGTAGACTCATAAAATCAAAGGCTTTTGATACTCTCATCAGAGTATTTTTTTTCTATAGTTGAAATATCTTTCAGTCTCACGCTTGATCAACCATCACTTCTAATAATAGTATTTTCAAGCTGCGTAATGTTTTTAAACTCTCCATCTACTCTAAAATCATAACTCAAATCTCAGATATCAAAATTCCCCAGAGGAGTATTCTTATTATGAGCTCTTAGTATGCTTGCTATATTTGATATATTTAATCCAAGAAGTTCTATTTTTTCTTTTGAAATAAGAACTCTAATTTCATACTCTCAATCATCCCCTCATGTAGCAAAAATATTAGCTCAAGCTCATCAAAAATCTATGGATGCGATTCATGATTTTCACTCTAGGTTTGCCTGCATTTGACGGGCTTTTTGTGTTAAAGAAAAATTCGTGAAATCATCTTTAGAACCATAAATCAGAGCCTCAAACAAAAGCTCATTCTGTGTAGAAATCTCCTGTACTATGCTATCATCAGCATCACTAGGAAGAGAAAGAGCATCTACTTTATCTTTGATATCAGTAAGTACGTCCCTCGTCTCAATACCGTTCTCAAGTTCTACTGTTACAGAGCTCATCCCTACAGATGAGTTAGAAGTGATCTTTGAAATCCCATCTATATCTTCTATTTCTTTTTCTATCTTATCAGTGATGAGACTATCAATATCGACAGGGTTCACTCACTCATAACGAGTAGAAATTGCGATAATACCAAATTTAATATCAGGTGAAGACTCTTTTGGGATTTGAATCACAGCTAGTAATCATACTACCGTAATAAGAAACAAAAGGAGAAAAGATACTTTGTAATTTTCTACCCAAAAAGTAAAAAATCATTTTTTTAATTTTTGCATATTATTTTTCTATTATAGTAAACTTATTTTCATCATAGTTCGACACGTCACTCGTAATAATATTTAAGTCTTCGCAATTTTCAGCACATGAAATTATTTCAGCATACTCACCAAACACTTCTCAAAGTCTAATTCTCACATCAGCAAACGTTGATCATGAAAGTGTCTTAACAAGAGCTATTCCCTCTCATTGTATTTCAAGTATATTTAAGGGTAATAACATCTTTCCTGTATTTACAGGAACTTTAATATTTACTAAATTTCCAATAATATTTACTCAACTATCAAATACAATAGTCGCTCTATAGTTTAAATTATCATCTGCTATTTCTGAAACAGCATAAATATTTCAAACGTATACCTCTCATTGAACTGATATTTCTACTTCTACATTTTCAGTGAGTAGATCACGTTCTCATTTTGAAAAAGAGATTTCTACTTCTGGACTAGAATCACTTACAATTTCAAAACTAGGAGTTCACGTAGATATTTCTTGTCACTGATCAAGTAATACGTTTCCTATTGTTCCATTAATTGGGGATCTTATCGTGAGTTTTCAATATTCTTTTGCGCTACTACTATAATTCACTTGAGCATCACTGATAGAGTTTTGAAGACTACGAAGTGTTATATCTCTGTTTTTT
The DNA here is from genome assembly GCA_021129415.1 of Candidatus Altimarinota bacterium. Taxonomy (GTDB): domain Bacteria; phylum Patescibacteriota; class Gracilibacteria; order BD1-5; family UBA6164; genus JAACSU01. Next base: position 4,458 of record JAJOLH010000075.1, read on the forward strand.
TCTGCATTTTCTAAATTTTTCTTAGCACTTTCAACTCGAGATTCTAGATCTGCAATATTGTCTTGAGTGCTTATGAGAGTCCTCTCATATCCTGTAGAGGCAGAAAGTTCTCAGCTTGTAAGGATTTTGTATTGTATATCTCTATCCTTTTCCTGCAGTTCAATAGACTTAAGAATTGATGCTTGACTGCTTTTATATGTATTTAAAAAACTCTTTATATTCGTTCATACAGATATGTACGCTCCATATGCTCATTGAGTAGATGCCTGATATCAGTTTATAGAAGAAATAAAGCCCGTAATCTGAGTTTGATCTAAGTTTCAGACACTTTGTAGTGAATTATTAACAGTGACTTCTAATTTATTAAGGAGATCAAGTACTTTATCATATCAATCATCTATATAGTCTATAACCTCTATCATCTCTGGTTCTGTAATATCTTGTTTTTTTGCAAGGATACTCATCTCTTCAAATTTACTTGCTTCTCTATAGTCTATGAGTACCTGGAGAGACAACTCTGAACTACGCTTTTGGTTCTTATCTTGAACTCCTAGGAAGTTCTCAAAATCATCATTATCATTTTTATTTGTATTAGTAATTCATAACAAGCTATCAGCAAACTCTTGTACATCTATTAATGTCGTTAAAAGTCATGAAAACTCTTTTTTTATTGTTGCCTTGTATCACTCTACGCTTTGCTCGTCAGAAGATACTTTAATCTCATAATCGAGCTTAGACTTTTCGATAGAATTATCAAGACTCTCGAGTTTCAGAGCGCTACTACTATCTAGATTCCCATACTGACTATTATCTAGGTTATCCTTTGCAAGGAGTAAGTTTTGCTGTGAATCAATTTTAAGTGCTATGAGGTTTCTCTCAAGAGTGTCTAAATTCATCTCTGCATCAAAAACACTTTTATCCAGAGTGAGCTGCGTTGATTCATAATTTATCTTCGCTCTCTCAACTCAGATTCAAGATCGTTGTAGGTTAATTCAATAACTTCATATGCTATCCTCAAGCACCGCAAGCACTTGACCAGCATTGACGCTATCTCCAGTTTTCACATAAACCTCTGCAACTCTCCCTGACGCATTACTACTGAGTGAAATATCCTGTCATGAGCGTACTTGTCATGTCTTTTCCAGGATGATAGTCTCACCTGCTTGTTTCCCAGAGAGTGTCTCAACAAAGAAGTCTACTTTATCGGCTTGTATATCTTCAGGGACCTCTCAACAAGAAGTCAGAAGTGCCATAAGGACTAAAATGCTAAATATTTTTTTCATATAATTATATTAAGCAGTATCTATATATTTTTTAAGGTCATCCATATCCTCATGATCAACTAAACCAAGATATTTATCATCTTTTAGTAAAGTAATAAATTTCTTTCAAGGAACGATACCCAGAGTATCACGTATTTCTTTAGGGATTACGATTTGTCATTTCGTACCTACCGTCACTACTCAGAGAATAGATAAATTTGGTTTTTTACAATTCATGAATGATAAGTTATATAAGTATGAAAAGTCATACTTATGATATATAAATAAAAAAGAAAGCAAACTTTCTTTTTTATTTATAACAACTATTTTATAACCCTTCAGATCATGACGCTGAGATACTCCCTGACAGGGATTCTAGATATTCATCTAGCTCTTGTTGAGATACAGTTTCATGTCCTCAACCTAAAGAACTTACAATAACGAGTACTCCTGTTCATACAATACCCAGTAGGATTGCTATGAGTGCTATAGATGCCATAATTTTGGCTGTAGTATTTTTACGTTTTTTCATAGTTGTTTTTAATCAATATAGTTTTCTATATCTGAGATAAGTATCTCATCTTGAGAAACTTTAGAACTTCATTTATACATGCTTTCTATCTCTCAATCATGTAGTAAAATAGTATACTTTTTTCAAGCTGAAGCAAATTTAATCGACAATTTATTATTAAAAACTGTATACTGTAAATTAATATCTCAGACTCATGGTATATTATGTAAATTAGAATACACACTTGAGTAAAAGAGAGTCTGCTTCATGAGCGTTTTTAAGATGTCCTTCATATCAGAAATATGGATTTTTCAACCTATAAATATAGGATTTGCTTCGAAGAGAAATTTCTTATCATTTTTTTCATAGTCTTCATACACTTGTACTGAAGCTCATCTAAAATAATGATCAGTTTTATTGAGTACATATTCTGATTTCAGTATACCTCAATATCTCTCTTGTTTTCATGTATCTTCTAAAACCTCCAAGAAGACATTAATATCATCTAAAAATATTTTATAATTTTCTCCATTTTTTTCTAAGGCAATATTTGCGTACTCAATATTTAAGTAACTCTCTAGGATCGTAAACTCTCATGGATTTCCTAAAAGAATATCTTTTTTAAAAACAACTTCTATCTTATCCTCTTGCACTGTAGTCGTAGTAACAAACTCTTCGATATCTATTTCATTTACTTGGAAAAAGGTAAGAATGAAGAATCTTGAAAAATCATAATTTTCTTTCTCATCTTCTGGTACTATTTTAAACTTTATATCCCACTCCTCTTTTATTTTTGAAAGTTTATATTGACTAGGTTTAGTCACACCATCAATCATGATATCAGATAATTTAAACTCTGATGATGGAAATACTGAAAAGGTAAAATTCTTCCCTCAGACATTTAGGTTTTCAACTCTATAATACAATCCATTTTCTACAGTAATAGAAGTATTCAGAAAAGATATTCACACAAACTGGGAGAGATAATTTCGCATTTTATCTTCGGAGAGAGCATCATCCTGCTTGTCTCAAAAAGTATCTAGAGCCAAAAGGTTTATTTTAGAAACATCATACTGAGTTTTGTATGTTTCGTAGTTTCGAAGAGCTGAGAGGTATTCATCGATTTTATCTCACATGTTCACAATGTCATTCATGATTCAAACATCTCGAGAACTCGTTTCAGCAAGGTGTTTTTTATCAACCTCATATATACCATATAGTGCATCTATGTTTCTTTTTAAATCAACTATATCTTTTCCTGAGGCATTGTTTGACGTGTTTAACTCGAGTACATTACTTGCATTTCTCTCTGGAAAGAAATACTTTGACCTTAGATAATTATCGATGTTTTTCAAAATCTCAGAAAACACAAACAAGCGACTTACTTTTGCCACGTCACTATAATCATCGTTTTTAAGTGTTGTTTCGATATAATTTTCAAATGTTAAAACGATAGCTGAGATACCCGTTTCTTCATCCTGAGTATTCAAAAGATGGAGAAGTTTCCTTTCTAAATAGTATGAAAAATAATCGTACCTCAAGTTAAACTCATTACTGTTTACCTCTAAAGAGTCCACATATACCGAAAATGATTGTAAATATTTTTTAGATAGTTCGTTGGAAAAATTATTATCTCTATTATAGAGGTTAAACAATGATGCTCCATAAAGTGGGAAATACCATAATTCATTGACTATGGCTTCATCTAAAAATGACGCGAATATAAGTGTTGGCACTACGAAGTGTTCACCATGACTCGCATGCAATGCTATGAGTATATTTTCTTGTAACTCTAAAAGATCATTATAAGCTTCAGCGTCTAAAGATTTTAGTTTTTGTAGGTCTTTTGTTACTTGATTCTTAACTCACTTATCCATGCTTTCTATTTTGAGGATTTTTAGATATCACTCTAAGATCTTATTTTTATAGAAAACTATTTTCTTCTCATCATTCACAAATAAGTTTATATATCTCTGGATCATGTTATAACCAGGTATCTGTGCAACACTCTGTTTAGAAAACTCAGACAATAACTCCTGAGACATCCTGTCATGTTGATCTATACTTGATAGTATAGAATTTAAAAAATCATCTTCCGACTCAAAGTATTTACTAATGTATTCTTCATCCTCTCAGTACTGTCATAATTCTCAAATATATCATAGTTTAAATACTGTACCGATACGTATTCTGTCTGCGTTTTTTAAGTATCTCCCTCTATTAGCTTGAAACTCCAAATACATATGAGGAGTGAGATGCACATCGACGTATTTCTCTGTTTTGTCCTCATTAAAAAAAGAAATTGTGAGTGGAGTGTTAACACTATAAACAAAAACCTTTCATGGAGTTGTAAGAGTATCAATGAATATCTCCCCTACTCACTCTTGCGTCACGACAAATCATGTTCATGAAAAAACATAATTCTCTGTAGTAGATCTAAAAGAGCTCAAATACTTTCATGCCTCACGAACACTAACATCATGAGTTGCTCATGATAAGCTCATAGTTTCAGGGCTTATTTCTTTGTTTGAGTATAAAGACTCAAATCCTGAGATATCATGAGAAAACACACCTCAAGAATGAATTAATAATTCTGTATTATTAATGCTTGATACAGAAAGGTATTGAGTTTGCGTAAAAAATGTAGAAAAGATAATTCCCACAAAAAAAGCAGTGACAATAAAACCTAGTATAATCCGCAGCGCTATAGCCATAAATATTTTTTATAATTATGGGTACATAATACCACTACTATGGCTATTTACAATACTCTAACAGCTTTTTCTCTTGCCAAAATTAGAAATCAGATTCAAAGATATTTTTAAATTTTTCTATTATATGAGAATCTGAGATAATAAGTCCTATTTCTCTGTTTTCATCAAAGCTGTAACTAGAAAAATTAATACTTCAAATGTATAAGTATATATCATCTACAAGAATAGCTTTCCCGTGGATTTTATCTTTTTTAAATGTATGGAGATCAATGTCATGTTGCTCGAATTCCTCTATCACATCGTAATCACCACTATAAAAATTTTCCTCCACTATTCATCTTATATTCACACCCCTTTTAGATGTATCGAACATTATTTGTTTAAACTCATCATCAGCTATGTATGGAAAATAGAAATCTATGCTTTTCTGTGAACTTTGAATAAGTCTTACTAATTTATCTCGAGAATATTCTGGTGACAGTACAAGATTGTCATTATATACTCAGAGGTTTTTATGAGTAAAATCATTCATGAATAGCTGTTCCAAGTCATCTACTAAGTTCTGATTATTTATTGAAACTAGAAAATCTCTATTATATTTAAAAAGCGAATAAGAAAAATTTCCTGTAGATACATATGCCAAATCATCAATAATAAGAAGCTTTGAATGATTAAGAGAATAATCCAATGGATCAGACCATCTCACATCAACACCAGCATCTTTAAAAGCAGTATAATGTTTATCGTTGAGATAAGGAGCCTTATATGGGTTGTTCTCAAGAAGTATTTTTACTTCTATTCATCTTTTGTGAGCCCTAATAAGAGCGTCACGAAGATTCGTCTCAGTAAAAATATATACTTCTACATATACTTTATCTTGAGCTGCATCTATTTCACTCACTAACTGATCTAAAAGCCCTAAATACGGAGTGTAATATAAGTTTATATCCTCTCCAAAGTTTTGTATTTCCTCAAAGTTAAAATCAGACATTTCTTCTCAAATGCTTTGAGTATACATTTCTTGCTTTTCTCACTCTTCTCTATATTCCCAATATTCATCTCCAAATAAATATCAGAATACTACAAAAAATAGTAGAGCGCAAAGTAGTTTAAGTATTTGCTTTTTCATATTAAAATCCTGATTGTAAATCAAGCATCTGCTTATAAAATCACTTCTTTCTCACAAGACTTGCATGAGTTCCTCTCTCTTTTATTTCTCATCATTCTATCACAACAATATCATCAGCATGTTTCACTGTCTGTAGTCGGTGAGCTATCACTATTACCGTTCTGTTTTTAAATAGATTATGCATAGCCTGAGTAATTTTTTGCTCACTTATACTATCAAGCGCTGAAGTTGGCTCATCCAAAATAATTATTTTAGGATTTTTTAAAAATATCTTCGCTATAGCAAGACGCTGTTTCTGCCCTCCAGAGAGCTTTATTCCTCTCTCTCATATTTCAGTTTTTAGTCACATGGGCAAGTCATAGATAAACTCACAGTGCGCTAGCTTTATGATATCTCATATATGTTTTTTTGTTGGTTTTTTTCTGACAGCATAGAGTAAATTTTCCTCTATCGTTCAATCAAACACGCTTGGTTCTTGTGTGAGATATCACACATCTCCATAATAACTCTTTAGTGATACGTCACTCAGATTCTGACCATCTACGATTATGTCTCAGCCGTCTTGCCTGATATATCAACTAACAAGCTTCACTAAAGTAGATTTTCATCCTCCACTTGGTCATACAAGTGCAGTGATTCTATTTCCAGGAATATCTAGACTAAAGTCTTGAAATACTGGTTTTGATGTATCGTAACTATAGTTGATATTTTTTAGCGATATAGTTCAGGATTTATGTTTAAATATACTCCCTGTTTCGTATCCTTCTATTTCTGGAGTTGTATCAAAAAAATCCCAGAGATATTCTATCATAGAATAATCTTTAGCCAGTTGCTTAAAAAAATCAATAAATCTCATAGTTGTTTCTTCTAAGATCAGCATAACTCAAAACAATCCTACAAAACTCGCAATACTTAATTCTCATGAAAAAATAAACGAAGAAACATAGTATAGAAAACCTAATTTTAAAAGGATTATTAAAAAGTAAGGTGTATGATAGAAACAATGAAAATATGGGGCCATCCTAAGGTTATAATACAATGACTTATCCATATATGTAGATAATCTTTCTTGCTCATAATTTATTTTATTTCCTTGCATTACTTCCATTTTACTCATGATGATTTTTACCAAGTGCTTAGTGTGTAAATGCACTTGTTTATTACGCTTTTTACGAAAAGAAATCATTCTTTTATTCATCTGATGTGAAAATAAAAGAGAAAACACAAAGATACTTATAAAAATTACAGAGGCTCCATAATGTATTCAAGATAAATATACACAAGCAATGGTGAAACTTGCTAAAAGTCATGACCCATACCATAGAAATAGTGTTAATCCAGTAGACCACGTTTCAATTCACTTATCGATTATTGATATAGATTTCCCTGTTCAGACTCTCTCAATAACGTTGCTATCTAGTTTGATATACTTTCAGATATATTTATTTCCTAAATGTTTTCGATACTCAGGGTCAGCAGAAAACCATCACCAGTTATGTGTTAATGCGCTCACAATTTCATAAAAAATCACATACAATAAATAATAGAAAAGATATTCTTTAAACTCTTGTTGGTTTCCAGCCTCTAGTATTGTAATTATTTTTTGTATAAAAAATATATGTACAAATGGAGTACTCCAAGATGTTACTCATTTAAACACCTGTTGAAATGAATAATACTTTGCGTACTTCATAGGTTCAAAAAACCTCATAATTACTTCAAAATATGATCTCTTTATAATATTTTCAGACATAAAAAAATAGCTACAATATATTAATTATATCATAGCTACTTTTAGTTTTTTATAAAGTCTATATTTTATGAGAACAGTTTTTCAAACACTCACTTTTTTGAATTTACATTGATTTTTTTTTCTTTCGCAATTTCTTCAAAAAGTTCTCTTTCTTTTTTAGAGAGTTTTTTTGGAACAGGTATGTGGATATGGATAAGTAGGTCCCCCTTTGCATCTCTATCAATATGTTTCACTCCATCTCCTGAAATTTTGATAACACTTTCTGCCTGTGTACCCGCATCGATAGATATACTTCTTTTACCAATTACTGGAATATTGATCTCTTTTTTTGTTCCGAGCAGTGCTTCTATAAAATCTACTTCTAAATCATAATGGAGATCAACTCCATCTCTGATAAGTCATTTTTCCTCTGTCTGGACGTGAAATCTAATATAGAGACTCCCTGCTGCTTTTGTACCAACTCCAGCATTTCCTTCGTCTGTCATTTTGATAACCATACCATCATCTATCCCAGCAGGTACATCTATATCAAGTTTTTGTTTTTTAACAGATCGTTTTTCTCAGTTACAGTCACTACAAATATCCTCGAAACTCTCTCAGCTTCAGTTACAATCTGGACAAGCCACTGTTTGCTGTATCACTCCGAATGGACTTTGAGAGGTGCGAGTTACTTGCCCCTGTCACCCGCAAGTTCCACAAGTTTGCTTTCAACTTCCTCCAGCTCAAGAGCAGCCTTCGCATTCTACACGTTTGTTGAATTCTATAGTTTCTACTCCTCCATAAATACTTGTCTTGAGATCGGTATGTAGATCATACTCAAGATCTTCTCCTCGTCTTTCTGTTTGTCTTCGTCCTCTCTGTCCACCTCCAGAAAACCCTCCACCAAAAAATGAATTAAATATATCTGAAATATCTTCTCACTGAAATCATCCTCCTCATCCTCAAAATGGATTTCATCACCCTCATCCATGACCAAAAGTATCATAACTTTGTTTTTTTCAGGCATCCGAAAGAGTTCCATAGGCTTCTCCTATTTCTTTAAATTTTTGTTCAGCATCACTATCCCCTTTATTTCTATCAGGGTGATACTGCATTGCTAGTTTTCTGTATGCTTTTTTTATCTCATCACTGCTAGCTCCTTTTGGGATACCTAGTACTTCATAATAATCTCTCTTAGACATAATCGTTTTCTCTTTAAATACAAAAATAATGCGCGTAGCGCATTATAAAAAAGTTCTCTTAAATTGCAATTTATAAGTTTGGTATATCACCTGTAGACATATATTTCTTTGAAACCTTAGTAGTTCCTGATTGAGGAAGATTATTATTCATAACATATTTTGCTAATCATGCTACAGCAGCCAATATATTAGATTCATCAATAATATCCCAATCGATTTTTCACTTTGCAGCTTGTACTATTCAAAATTAATGAGTAGCTTCATACTCTCTATCAAATGCCTCAAATCAACCCGTTTCAAAAGTGTCTTTTGCCATAACATCTTTTTAGAATACAATCTCTCTATAAATAAAATATAAGATTTTTACTTAACTTCGTCAAATGTTTCTTACCGTTAATTTACAACAGGACAAATCCAAGCTCTCTAATTATTTATCTAATACTCTCCTTGATAAAATAGATGAGACATTAAATAAGTGAGAAAAAGTTTTACTATATCTCAATAAGAGAGGTTCGTATTCGAGTCTAATTTGTGAGGATTGTCAGCATTTATTTGAGTGTCCAAACTGTGATACAAGTCTCTCGGTTCATAGTAATCCTGAGCACCTCAGGTGTCATATTTGTAATAATGCATATAACATACCAAAAGCATGTTCAAAATGTCACAAAACTAATCTCAAAGCTATATGAATAGGTACTCAGCAAATAGAAAGTATTTTAAAAACTCATTATACAGACTCTACTATTTACAGATTTGATAGTGATGCTATGAAAAATATTTCTAGTAAAAGAGAGGCTCTTTGAGAGCTTGATAAAGCTGACATCATCATAGGGACAAAAATGATCACAACAGGTTTTGATTTTGAAAATATTGGTCTTATTTGAATCCTCCTCGTAGAATGAGAGCTATCATATCCGAGCTACGATGCAGAGGAAAAAGCATATTGTAACTTGCGTCAACTCATAGGTCGAGGAAATAGAAAGTCTCAAGAGACTCAAATACTCTTGCAAACCTTTATTCCAAAGAATCCTCTTCTACAAAGACTCACAAATAGTAATTTTAAAGATTTCTTTTCTGAGACGCTAGTAGAGAGAAAAGATTTTCTCTACCCCCCATATAGAGAAATGGTTACTCTAGAGTATAGACATAAAGACTCTAAAAAAACGCTCAGTTTCACAGAGAAATTAGAAGAAAAACTCAAGTCCTTTGATAATAAGAATTCATATCAAATACTTAGAGGATGATCAACTTTTAAGAAAAATAATTCTCATCATGCTACTCTCATCGTAAAATGAAATGATGTAAGAGTTTTACTAAAAAATATAGAAAATATCATCCTGAGAGAAAGTGGATTATCAGTTATATTTCACTAAGAACTCTTTTTAACACAACATCTACAACTTTTTAACAGCAAAAATATTTCTCTCTTGATTTCCCTTCCAAAAAAGCGAGAATATTTTGTAATAACATTTAGCACATAAGGTTACCAAACATGAAATTTGAAATCCCTACTAAAGCCCTCCAAAAAGGTCTCTCTGTAGTATCACATGCAACTGCAGGCATTACCACTACTCCGATACTCGAAAATATACTTATAAAGGTAAATTATAAAAGTATTGTTCTCACGGCCAATAATCTCGAAATGGCAATCGAATATATTCTCGAAGATGATGTAAAAGTTATCAGTGAAGGAGCATTTTCAGTTCCTAGTAAACTATTTGGAAGTTATATTGGTCTATTGCAAGATGACAATGTATCCATTGAACTCAAAGGATCAGACGTACTAGAAATCAAAACAGAAAGTGGGAAAACGAAAGTAAAATGAATCTCAGCTGATGACTTCCCAGTGATCCCAGGAGTAAAACAAGAGCTTTCTCTTTCACTCAAATGAAGAGTTGTACGACAATCTATCGAAAAAACGTTATTCTCAAGTGCTGAGGGAAATATCCGTCCGACACTCGCAGGACTCTTTGTAAACATCTCATGAAACGAAACAACTTTTGCTTCAACTGATAGTTTTAGGCTCTCAGAATACAAAACTGTTCTCGAGACTCCTAATGAAGTATCATTTTCTCAGATTATTCCAAGTAAAACATGTCATGAGATTAAATCTATTATCTCTGATGATGATGATGTAAAAATTATCTCAGGAGAAAACCAAATAGCATTCTTCTTTGGAAATGTAAAAATGTACTCAAGACTCCTTAATGGGAAATTCCCGGACTATTCAAATTTCTTTCCTAGTAACTATGCTACAAAATGAGTAATTAATAGAGTTGATCTCATGGGAGCACTTAAAAAAATTAATCTCATCTCTAGAGAAAACAACTACTCTATAAAAATGAGTTTTTCAGCTGAATCGGGAATACTCCTAGAAACATCAGAGACGCAAATCGGTGAAGGTGAACTTCCACTTCCAGGAGCAGTAGAGTGAGAGGATGCCATAATCGGGATCAACTCAACATACTTCCTCGAAGCACTCGGAGCAATCGAGACAACGCACATCTCACTCCAGTTCGAATCTCCACTCGCACCAATCCTCCTACTCCCTGTACTAGACGAGTGAGCAAAAAAAGCACTCCCAGGAGAGTTTAGACATATCATCATGCCACTTAAAATATAGCCTCATATGAACATATGATACCTATATTTCCTACTCCCTGTAATATTCTTATCAGCTACAGGTATTATACATGTAGCTATATGAAGAAAAATATGAGCTAAAAAACTTTCTCTCTATAGGCAAATCACTTTAATGATCATCTGATCCCCTCTACTGTTTTGATTGCTCAATAAAACAGATCTAATAGAGAAACATATACTCCTTCTTATAGCATCTTGAATAGTAGGTACTGGTTATCTACTGTTATCATTTCATGCCATGAATATTACTTCTGTATGAATCTCTAAAAGCTTTTTGGCTGTATCAAGAACCATAAGTTCTTTTTGTATATGATTTTTCTTACTTCAAGAAGCAATCAATATATATGATATATTTTGAATGCTTATAATATTTTTATGATTCTATATATTAGGAAAAGTAAATCGAGAAAAATTAACTCAAAATGATATAAAATGAATCACTGTATCACTTTTAGCTGGGGTAGTTTTCTCTATAAATATACTTATTTTTAAAATATATGCTGCTGATTTTACAGCTCTCGAATCTGCATATTTATTAGAATCTATGAATGCTATTTTTCTAGTGATTTTTAGTATATTTTATTGAAAAAATAAACTTCAAGATAAATTCAAAATACCCTTAAAAACATTTTTTGTTTTATGTCTAGTATCTCCTCTCGTGTTAGTCTGAATTTATGGTTTAGCTATGAGTGTAAATCTCATTCCTTTTTATATATTTAATACCTGATTTATTTTTATACTCATAGTATCTACAATATTATGATGGATATTTTTAAAAGAAAAATTTTCCTTATGACGATGAATATCTTTAGGAATAATGATAATCGGATCTATGATGATGATAGTATTATAAAAAAATCCTCTTTCTGAGGATTTTTTTATTTAGTCTTTTGTAGTTCTTCTCAAAGTACTTTTCTGAGCGCATCTATTCCATCTTTCTTCGTAGACGAGATTCACATAACTCTCGCTCCGAAGAATGTTTTTTCTGTATGATTTTTTGATTTATCAGAGTCTGATCTAGAGAGTTTGTCTATCTTTGACATGACAACTGTAATGGGAAGCTTAAGATCGTTAGTAATATAGTTGTACATATCGATATCTGTTTGTTGTGGTCCTATCTTTGCGTCACAGATGAGTACAACTTGTCTAATTGTATGACGTTTTTCCTCGAGATACCATGAAATGAGCGAATCTAGGTCTTCTCTATGCTCTTGTCCCATTTTTGCAAAACCATATCCAGGTAAATCCGTAAAGTGGTATTTTCCATTTACGAGAAAGAGATTTGCTGTTCTGGTCTTCCCTGGTTTTGAGGATGTTTTTACAAGGTCTTTTTTTTGCATCAGAGCGTTCATAAGGCTTGATTTCCCTACGTTTGATCGTCCTACAAACACAAGCTCATTCTTTGATTCAAAAAATATTTTTTGATCATTGATTGATATGGATTTGATAAATTCTGAGTCTTTTATTTTCATAATTATTTCGTGTGTCCTATAAATTGAAACATATCCTACAAAAAAATAGCAAAAACTCAAGAGATAATATTCGTAAAGAAAGCGCAAAAGTGCTATTATAAGACTAATATCTCTCCTAAAAAAAATATAATGGAAGAACTAAATAAAAAAGTTATTGGTAATGCTGTATCGGCCTACTTTATGGTATTTGTATCGGTATTTTTTCTTTGGAGTAAAAAGCCCTACATTAATCATGAATTCGTTAGATCACACGTAAAATCTGCATTTTCTCTCCATCTCATCATGGCTATTATGCTATTTGTCATGAGTTATCCTTTTCTTAGAGGGACACATATTTTAGGATATTCAATTAATACGATAATCACTGCAAGCTTATCTCTTCTTATATTCGCAGGGATTCTCTATGGAATGTTTATGGCTTATAAATGAAAAACCGTAACCCTGTGAGAAATTTTTCATAAAACATGAGCATCAAAAGATCTCATAACTACATCTAGATCAGAAAAAATTTCAGAAGAAAATTCTCTATTGCTCATGCTAGCTCATGTACCATTCTTAGGATACATTATATACCCAAGACACAAGGATCTAGCTCATATAAGAGATATCTCACAACTCAATCTTTTCGTAACTATACTCTGCGTCTTACTATACATAGCTACATATGCTTCTCTTGCAAGTCTCATAATGCTTGCTTATATTATTTATAGTGTATTTCAGTCTATTCGTCTGGCTCTAGAGGATGAAATAACGACTCTCAATCTAGATATAGTTCCAACAGTTTCAGAAAAATATATCCTACAAAAATCCCTCATTACATATCTTGGAAATACTCTTACAAAAAAGCCATTCGTTCCTCTACATAAAATATTAGCAGAAAAAACAGCTTCAGTTGAAAAACAAAAACAGCAAGATAACAAAGACGCTCTTTGAAGAAAAAGTTTTCATATAAAAAATTCAATTCTTCTTATCCTTCTTTTCGTTATATGTATTGTGTTATTCTCTTGGAGCTCTCCTGTGCTTCTTCTCTTCTTATTCCCACTTTGTTATAGTTTCTGATATAAAGATGATAGAACCTATAGAATGCCTTATATATATGATACATATTTATTTATAAGTAATATATTCTGACATATTTGAGGAATATTTCACATGACTCGTAAATTACAAAAAACTCAAATTAATGAAACAATTAAAATGTGAGAACAAAAAAAATAATCCCTATGGATTATTTTTTTTATATCAACTCTCTCTTGAATTCTCTCCCTTTTCAAGGGAAAGAGGCTGCGATTAAAATTGAGATATATAAAATCACACTACTTCCCCTACTGTTTCACATCTAAGAACCCTTTCTCAAAAATATATCTTTTGTGCTGAAATCTTTTGTATTTCTTCAGGAGAAAATCCACCTTCTGGTCAGACTAATATATTAATCTGATTACCGATATTTGTTTCACTCAGTGAAATGCTATCATCTCATTGAGTATGACATATAAGAGATTCACCATCCACTTCTCATAGAATGCCTCTATACTCTATTTCTGGAATTATATTTCATCAGCACAGCTCAATTGCCTCTATAGATATCTTTTTTAATCTTTCCTTCTTATTATCAGATAGTACTAATTTCTGACTCCTTTCACTTTCAAAAAATACTATTTTACTATATCCTACTTCACTACATTTTTGAACTATCGTTTCAAACTTTGAAAGCTTATTAGGAAAGCCCTGATAGAGTGCTAACTCAGTATCTAATTCTGAGTTTTTCGATATGATTTCTTTTCTCTTAAAACTCACAGAATTTTTATCTATATGTATCATGCTATAGAGATGATCCTCCCTAGCGATACCATCGAAAAATACTACCTCTTGTCAGACTCGCGCTCTGAGCACTCGAGTTAGTTGGTGATATAACTGTTTTTCAGATATTTCTAATACATCTAAAAACTTAGTATTTGGGAGGTAAATTCGTTGCATGCTATAGCGTTACAATAGTATCTCTAAACTTATATAGTTTATCTCTATATTCTTTAAAGTAGAAATGCATGTCTTGCGTAAATATATCTGGGTATTTTTCTAATTCTTCTTCCAGCTCTTCTAGAGAATAAAAGAGAATTCCTTTCGCTTCATGATCAACATTTTTGACACTTCCCCCATACACTCAAACATATATATGCGTTTTATTTGGTATTACAACAGCCTTATCGTTCATTATTTTTGTCACTTGTAAAAGCCTCGTATCTATTTTTTCTACGATAGCAATAGTTCACAGGTAGTTTTTCAATAATCAAAAAGTCTTGTTGAAATCCTCGTGACTCTTGAGTACAAGTGAAGGAATCTGGAGTTCTTGTATCGTTTCAACCATTACAGTATAATCTGGCTCATCTCCGTGGACCAAATGACCTCCTATTGCTTTATCAAGTAAGTTTGGATTATGATTTTTATTACTAGATCTTTTTTGAAGTATAATCTCCCCTCCTTCGTTAAACAAAAAAACATTAATAACTTCAACAGCCTTAGTTGGTTTTC